>NZ_JBSGZO010000084.1:0-24201 GCF_053611045.1 Streptomyces sp. NPDC054841
GCTTCTGGGTGGCGACAGCCGCCGCTCCCCCGCCCCATCAGTTCTTGGTGATCATCGACCGGACGAAGAACAGCAGATTGGCCGGCTTCTCGGCGAGACGGCGCATGAAGTAGCCGTACCAGTCGGTTCCGTACGCGGTGTACACGCGCATCCGGTGGCCCTCGGCCGCCAGCCGCACGTGCTCGTCACTGCGGATGCCGTACAGCATCTGGAACTCGTACTCATCCAGTTTGCGCCCTGCGCGACGGGCGAGCTCCTGGCTGACGGAGATGAGACGCGGGTCGTGGGACCCGATCATCGGGTAGCCCTCGCCCTCCATCAGGATCTTCAGGATGCGGACGTACGCCTTGTCGATCTCGGCCTTGTCCTGGATCGCGACCTCGGCGGGCTCCTTGTAGGCGCCCTTCACGATGCGTACGCGACTGCCGTTCGCGGCCAGGCGGCGGGCGTCGTCCTCGGTGCGGAACAGATACGCCTGAATCACACAGCCGGTCTGCGGGAAGTCCTTCCGCAGCTCCTCGTGGATGGCGAACATCGAGTCGAGGGTGGTGTGGTCCTCCGCGTCCAGAGTGACCGTGGTGCCGATCGCCGCGGCGGCCTCGACGACCGGGCGGACGTTGGCGAGCGCCAGCTCGTGACCTCCCGCCCGTCGCCCGCCACCACCCTCAACCGAGTGCCCTTCGGGCCCGCCCCCCTCGATTTCCAGCGACTGGCCGAACATCGACAGCTTGACCGACATCTCAGCCTTCGTGCCCAGGCCGAGGTCTTTGAGGTGCTCGATCAGCTCCAGGTAGGCGTCGCGGGCCGCGGCGGCCTGCTCGCGCGTGGTGATGTCCTCGCCCACCACGTCCAGGGTGACCTCGAGCCCCTTGCCGATGGTGTCCTCGACGATCGGGATGACCTGGTCGACCGTCTCACCGGCGATGAACCGGGCGACGACCTGCTTCGTCCCCGGAGCGGCCGATACGAAACGGCGCATCTTTTCGCTGCGGGACGCGGCGAGGATCACGGGACCCAGCACGGGGCACCTCCACGGAACACGGGTTTGAAGGGGGCCGTAACCGAACGATCCGGGAACAGCACGGAGAACCACCGTGAAACCTAAATATCGCTCCGATGCTCGGCCATCGACAGCTGTCACGCATCCGCGGCCACCTCTTCAGACATATGTCTGAAGAGGTGCCCGACCGGTGCGAGAATGTCCGCGTGAAAGGCGATTACCAGGACCTGGTGGACGAGATCTCCGGGCTGCTGGGCGCCCCGGCGACGCTGGAGAACCGGGACTTCGGACTGATCGCCTTCGGCGCGCACGACAGCGAGGACGACAGCGCCATGGACCCGGTCCGTACGCGCTCGATCCTGACCAGGAAGTCCACTCCCGCGGTACGCACCTGGTTCGAGGGTTTCGGCATCGCCCGGGCGACCGGCCCGGTGCGGATCCCGGCGGCCCCGGAGGCCGGAGTCTTCCGTGACCGCATCTGCCTTCCGGTCCGCCATCGCGGGATCGTCCTCGGATACGTATGGCTGCTCGACGCCTACCCGGGTCCCACGCACGCCCAACTGACCGCGGCCATGGAGGTGGCCGGGCGGATCGGCGGCCTGCTCGCGGACGAGGAGCGCGCGGGCACGGATCTGTCACGGGAGTTCCGCGCGGTGCTCACGGCCGAGCGGGGCTGGCAGTACGACATGGCTCTCGCGGCGCTGCGGACGGCCCTGGGCCCGGCCGCGGACGGTCTGCACGCGGCGGTGTGCGTGGCCCCCTGGCCGTCCGGTGACGCTCCCTCCGCGCGTACGGTCCCGGGGGCGTCGGCGCTGTGCACGCTCCCGTGGACGGGTACCGCGCCGGGCGGGCGTGGCGCGGGGAAGGCGGCCGGCACCGGCGCCTCGGACGCCGCTCCCCGCGAGGACGCCCCGGACACCGGAGCTCACGCGCTCGCCGTGCTCGTACGGCTCCGCTCGGCCGACGCCCTGGGCCCAGCGCACTCCGCGGCGACGCGGCTCGGCGGCGCCGCGGCCGGTGTCGCACTCCCCCGCCGCGGCATCGGCGAGCTCGACGTCTCCTGGCGGGAGGCCACGGCCGCCGCGTGCGCCGCCCTGGCCGAGCCCCGGCTCGGGACGGTGGCCGACTGGTCCTCGATCGGCCCGTACCGGCTGCTGACGTCACTCGCTCCGGCGTCCTCCCCCGACCCCGCGGCCGCTCCCCTGCTCGCCCCCGCCCATGCCGAACTGGCCCGTACGGCAGAGGTGTTCCTGGACTGTGCGGGCCAGGCGCAGCGCGCGGCGTCGGCCCTGGGCATCCACCGTCAGACGCTCTACTACCGGCTGTCCCGCGTCGAGCAGCTGACCGGACTCGACCTGGACGAGGGTGAGGACCGCCTGCTGCTGCACATGGCGCTCAAAGCGGCCCGGCTGTGAGCCACGAAGCGGCCACAGCGCAGGGCCGTGACCTGCAGAAACGCTCCTTCCGGCAGGTCTCGCACCCCTTCGGGTGAATGACGCATGGCACCGATCGGCGCAGGGCAGCTTGACCGTGCCTTCCCGTCGATCACGAACGGGACTTCCACCACATCCCGGGAGTCGTCATGCTCCGCAGGCTCGCCATGTCCGCCGCTGCCTTGCTCACCGCCCTCGCCCCCGCTCTCCTGCCCACCCCTGCGGCCGGCGCCGCGCAGTCCGGGGCCGCCGCCGGGCGGGGCCCCGGACAGGTGTGCTTCTGGACCGGCGCCGGGCAGCACGGAGACGGATGGTGCTACGGCCCACCGGGCTACGCCGACGTCCCCGAGTTCCTCCACGACCGGGCCGCCTCGTTCCGCTCGGACGTGAACCGCGATCTGTACGCGATCGACTGGGGCCGTGACGCCTGCTACTACCGGCTGATCCGGGCGTACGACTTCAGCGACAACTGGTCCTGGGGCTCCCGTATCGACGGGGTCGCCGACACCCCCATGGGCTGCGAGGTCAGCTGAGCCGTGCGCGCTCTCCACGCGGCGTGCGCCCTTGTCGCGGCGCTCGTCCTGTCGGGCTGTGCCGCGGCGCCCACGGGACGTGCGCTGCCCACGCCCGAGCGGTCCAGGGACGACGTCATCCGATCCGCCGAGCAGGCCCTGGTCACCCGGTGCCTCGCGAGCCAGGGACTCACCACCGCGTCCAAGCCCGCCACCCCCGCCGAGGACAGACGGCTCCAGGCCGCCGTCTTCGGCAGCGGCCCCAGCGAACTGTCCCTGACCCTTCCCACCGGCTACACCGTCACCGCTCACACCGACGGCTGTCTCGCCTCGGCCCGGCACACCCTCTACGGCGACCAGCGCCGCTGGTTCCGGGCCCAGGTGACCGTCAACAACCTGCGCGCGGAAGCCGGGGCCCGGATGCGGACCGACCCCGCCCACCGCACCGTCTTCGCGCGGTACACCCGCTGCCTGTCCGGCCGTTCGCCTCGGCAGCCGGAGCAGGCTGCCGCCACCCGGTGCGCCCGTGAGAGCGGGCTGACCGCCGTCGAGGCCCGGCTCGAACCGGCCCGGCTGGCCGAGGTGCGCGCCCTGCGGCGCGAACAGCTCACCACGTACGCGCAGTTGCGCACCCGCGCTCTGCACCGCGCGGCGGAACTCTCTCCCGCGCAGCCTCAGGGGAACCCGACAGAGAAAGGCACCCACAGCCCATGACTCCGAAGCGCATCCTTGCCTCCGCCGCGACGGCCGTGCTCCTGCTCACCGGCGGGCTCGCCGCGGCCGCGGCTCCGGCCGGTGCCGCCGACTGCCCGAGCGGGGAGTTCTGCACCTGGGAGAACGCCGACTTCACCGGCCAGCGGGCCAACTGGTCGGGCGACGACCACTGGTGGGAGAGCTGGATCGCCGATGAGGACTCCTCATGGGCGAACCACGGCATCTCCGGGCCGGGCGTCAAGGACCACGTCCAGGTGTACTCATCAGCCCAACTGGGTGGGCACATGACGATCTGTCTGGCCCCGGGCCAGGAGGTCAACTACAATGCCGCGGCCAATGACGACGGCGACTCCCACACCTGGACGATGGGCTGCTGACCATCGCCTCACCTCGCGACCCTCGCCCGTCGTCACGGGCGAGGGCCGCACCCCTGTCGCCGCCTATTCCATGATCGCCTTGAGGCCGTCGGTGAGATCCTTCGCGGACGGAGCCGTCTCGGGGTCCACCATCCACTGGATCATCACGCCCGCCACCAGCGCCTGGAAGAGCAGCCCCGCCGCGCGGGCCTTCTCCGGATCGGCCTCGGGATCGACCCCGAGGAAGGCCTCCGCCATGCCGAGCCGCCCCTCCCGCTGGGGCTCCTTGATCGCCTCCCGGAGCACCTCGTCGTCGTCGAGCCGGGTGACGACCTCCAGCTGGAGCTTCCAGACCTTGCGGCTCTCCTCGAAGGCCGCGACGACCTTCTCCCAGACACCCTCGAAGCGTGCGTACGGATCGGCCGGCGCGCCGCCCGCGCTCTCGGCCCGAGCCGGTCCGACGGCCTCGCCCCACTCCTCCGTCAGCGCCAGAAAGGCCTGCTGGAGCAGAGCGTCCTTGGAGCCGTAGTGGTAGCCGATCGAGGCCAGGTTCGTGCCGGAGGCGGCGACGATGTCACGGGCCGTCGTCCGGCCGTAGCCCTTCTCCAGCAAGCAGCGCTTGGCGCCTTCGAGCAGATCTTCGCGGTGTCCCATGAAAGCAGCGTACCCGCCCCTTAGACGCTTGTGTAAGACGAGCGTCTAAGAAGCGGGTACGCGGGAGCGGTCCGCGATGCAGGATCAGTCGATCAGGTTCACCGAACGGGCCGACGTCGCGCCGATCTCCTCGGCGATCTCGTTCAGCACGGACTGCGGCACGGTGTCGTCGACGGTGAGCACGACCAGCGCCTCGCCGCCCTCCTCCTGGCGCGCGACCTGCATGCCCGCGATGTTCAGCCCGGCCTCGCCGAGGATCCGGCCGACGGTGCCGACGACGCCCGGACGGTCCTCGTAGCACGCCACGACCATGTGGTCGGCGAGCGCCAGGTCGATGTCGTAGTCGCCCACGGCCACGATCTTCTGGAGGTGCTTGGGACCGGCCAGGGTGCCGGAGACCGCAACCTCCTCGCCGTCGGAGAGCGTGCCGCGCACAGTCACCACATTGCGGTGGTCCGGGGACTCCGAGCTGGTCGTCAGACGGACCTCGACACCGCGCTCCTGCGCGAACAGCGGCGCGTTCACGTACGACACGGTCTCGTCGACCACGTCTTCGAACACGCCCTTCAGCGCGGACAGTTCGAGCACCTTCACGTCGTGCTGGGTGATCTCGCCGTACACCTCGACATCGAGCCGGACCGCGACCTCGCCCGCCAGCGCGGTGAAGATCCGGCCGAGCTTCTCGGCGAGCGGCAGCCCCGGGCGCACGTCCTCGGCGATGACACCGCCCTGGACGTTGACCGCGTCCGGCACCAGCTCGCCGGCGAGCGCGAGGCGCACCGACTTGGCGACCGAGATACCGGCCTTCTCCTGGGCCTCGTCCGTGGACGCGCCGAGGTGCGGGGTACAGACGACCTGGTCGAACTCGAACAGCGGGGAGTCCGTGCAGGGCTCCTTCGCGTACACATCGAGACCCGCGCCCGCGACCCGGCCTTCCTTGAGCGCACTGGCCAGCGCGCTCTCGTCGACGATCCCGCCACGCGCGGCGTTGACGATGCGGACGGTCGGCTTGACCTTGTGCAGCGCCTCGTCACCGATCAGGCCGAGCGTCTCCGGGGTCTTCGGGAGGTGGACGGTGATGAAGTCCGAGACCTCCAGCAGCTCGTCCAGCGAGAGCAGCTTGACACCCATCTGCGCGGCTCGCGCGGGCTGGACGTAGGGGTCGTACGCGACGATCTTCATGCCGAAGGCGGACATCCGCTGGGCGACCAGCACACCGATGCGGCCGAGGCCGACGACGCCGAGGATCTTCTCGCTCAGCTCCACGCCCGTGTACTTGGAGCGCTTCCACTCGCCGTTCTTCAGGGCGGTGTTGGCCTGCGGGATGTTGCGCGCGGTGGCGACGAGCAGACCGCAGGCGAGCTCGGCGGCGGTCACGATGTTGGAGGTCGGGGCGTTGACGACCATCACGCCGGCCTTGGTGGCGGCGGAGACGTCCACGTTGTCCAGGCCGACACCGGCGCGGGCGACGACCTTCAGCTTGCTCGCTGCGGCGATCGCCTCGGCGTCGACCTTGGTGGCGGAACGTACGAGGATCGCGTCCACGTCGGTGATGGCGGGAAGAAGCTCGGCGCGATCCGCGCCGTTGCAGTGCCGGATGTCGAAGTCCGGACCGAGCGCGTCCACGGTCGCGGGCGACAGCTCTTCGGCGATGAGTACAACGGGTTTACGGGGCGCAGTGCTCACGTGAGTCCTCACTGGTCCAATGCGGACGGCCGTCCCGACGGCCGCAGGCGGAGGGGCTAGCCGCGTGGAAGACGCACGACGCTGTGGGCCTGAACGCGAATCTGTTGACCACTCTAGTGGTCTTGGAGGGCTGGTTTTCCGCCTTGGCGGAAGGATCACCCGTCCGTGGTTGGACTTGTTGTCCAACGGAGTGCGGCGGGCCCTTTTGGACCCGCCGCACCGAGGCTTACGCCTCCTCGTTGTCGACCCAGCTCATGAGCTTGCGCAGCTCCTTGCCGGTGGTCTCCAGCAGGTGGTTCTCGTCCTGCGTCTTGTACTCGTTGTACTTCTTCAGACCGCCGTGGTACTCGTCCATCCAGTTCTTGGCGAACGTGCCGTCCTGGATCTCGGCGAGGACCTTCTTCATCTCGGCCTTGGTCTGGTCCGTGATGATGCGCGGGCCGGTGACGTAGTCGCCCCACTCGGCGGTCTCGGAGACCGACCAGCGCATCTTCTCCAGGCCGCCCTCGTACATGAGGTCCACGATCAGCTTCAGCTCGTGGAGGCACTCGAAGTACGCGATCTCCGGCTGGTAGCCGGCCTCGACCAGGGTCTCGAAGCCCGCCTTGACGAGCGCCGAGGCGCCACCGCACAGGACGGCCTGCTCACCGAACAGGTCGGTCTCGGTCTCCTCGGTGAAGGTCGTCTTGATGACACCGGCGCGGGTGCCACCGATGGCCTTGGCGTACGAGAGCGCCAGCGCGAAGGCGCTGCCGGTCGCGTCCTGCTCGACGGCGGCGATCGCCGGAACGCCGCGGCCCTCCTCGTACTGACGGCGGACCAGGTGGCCCGGGCCCTTGGGAGCGACCAGGGCGACGTCGACACCGGCCGGCGGCTTGATGAGACCGAAGCGGATGTTGAAACCGTGGGCGAAGAACAGCGCGTCGCCGTCCTTCAGGTTGTCCTTGATGGACTCCTCGTACACCTGGGCCTGGATCGGGTCCGGGATGAGGATCATGATGACGTCGGCCTCGGCGGCGGCCTCCGACGGCGTCACCACGCGCAGGCCCTGCTCCTCGGCCTTGGCCTTGGACTTGGACCCCTCGTGCAGACCGACGCGGACGTCCACACCAGAGTCGCGGAGCGACAGCGCGTGGGCGTGGCCCTGGCTGCCGTAGCCGATGACCGCGACCTTGCGGCCCTGGATGATGGACAGGTCGGCGTCGTCGTCGTAGAACAGCTCGGCCACTGGTTTTCTCCTTGTTGACTGGTCTTGCTGGTGTTGCGTCCCACCGTACGGCGGGGAGCGATGAGGGGCTCGGGGGTCTCGGTATCCGGGCGGACGTGCCGTTACGCGCTGCGGTCGAGGGCCCGCAGGCTGCGGTCCGTGATGGACCGCGCGCCACGCCCTATGGCGATCGTGCCGGACTGGACCAGCTCCTTGATGCCGAACTGCTCCAGCATCTTCAGCATGGCGTCGAGCTTGTCACTCGATCCGGTGGCCTCGATCGTGACGGCTTCGGGCGAGACGTCGACGGTCTTGGCGCGGAACAGCTGGACGATCTCGACGATCTGGGAGCGGGTCTCGTTGTCGGCGCGGACCTTCACCAGGACGAGCTCGCGCTGGATCGCGGCGCTGGGCTCGAGCTCGACGATCTTCAGGACGTTGACCAGCTTGTTGAGCTGCTTGGTCACCTGCTCCAGCGGCAGGTCCTCGACCTGGACCACGATCGTGATGCGGGAGATGTCGGGGTGCTCGGTGACGCCGACGGCGAGCGAGTCGATGTTGAAGCCGCGGCGGGAGAACAGGGCGGCGATCCTGGCCAGGATGCCCGGGGTGTTCTCCACCAGGACGGAGAGCGTGTGCTTGGACATGATTCGTTACGTCTCTCTCTACTCTCGCTGCTCGCTCAGTCGTCTTCGTTGTCGCCGAAGTCCGGGCGGACGCCGCGGGCGGCCATGACCTCGTCGTTGGAGGTGCCTGCGGCGACCATCGGCCACACCATGGCGTCCTCGTGGACGATGAAGTCGATGACGACGGGACGGTCGTTGATCGCGTTGGCCTCGGCGATGACCTTGTCCAGGTCGGCCGGGTCCTCGCAGCGCAGGGCGACACAGCCCATGGCCTCGGACAGCTTCACGAAGTCCGGGACGCGGGTGCCCTTGCGGGGCGCCGTGCTCGCGCCGAGCTGGGAGCCGGTCGTGTGGTGGCCGGTCTCGTCGGCGTGCAGGACGGTGCTGGAGTAGCGCTCGTTGTAGAACAGGGTCTGCCACTGACGGACCATGCCCAGCGCGCCGTTGTTGATGATCGCGACCTTGATCGGGATGTTGTTCAGCGCGCAGGTGACCAGCTCCTGGTTGGTCATCTGGAAGCAGCCGTCGCCGTCGATCGCCCAGACGGTACGGTCCGGCATTCCGGCCTTGGCTCCCATGGCGGCCGGGACGGCGTAGCCCATGGTCCCGGCGCCGCCGGAGTTCAGCCAGGTGGCCGGCTTCTCGTAGTCGATGAAGTGGGCGGCCCACATCTGGTGCTGGCCGACACCGGCCGCGAAGATCGTGCCCTCCGGGGCGAGCCGGCCGATCCGCTGGATGACCTGCTGCGGGGCGAGGCTGCCGTCGTCCGGCGTCTCGTAGCCGAGCGGGTAGGTCTCGCGCCAGCGGTTGAGATCGTTCCACCAGGCGGCGTAGTCGCCGGTGTTGCCCTCGTTGTGCTCGGCCTGGACGGCCTGGACCAGATCGGCGATGACCTCGCGGGCGTCACCGACGATCGGGACGTCGGCGGCGCGGTTCTTGCCGATCTCGGCCGGGTCGATGTCGGCGTGGACGATCTTGGCGTACGGGGCGAAGCTGTCCAGCTTTCCGGTGACGCGGTCGTCGAAACGGGCACCGAGGGCGACGATCAGGTCGGCCTTCTGCAGCGCGGTGACGGCGGTGACCGCACCGTGCATGCCCGGCATTCCCACGTGCAGCGGGTGGCTGTCGGGGAACGCGCCCAGCGCCATCAGGGTGGTGGTGACGGGGGCACCCGTCAGCTCCGCCAGGACCTTCAGCTCGGCCGTGGCGCCGGCCTTGAGGACACCGCCACCGACGTACAGGACGGGGCGCTTGGCCTGCGTGATCAGCTTGGCGGCCTCGCGGATCTGCTTGGCGTGCGGCTTGGTCACCGGGCGGTAGCCGGGCAGGTCGGTCTGCGGCGGCCAGCTGAAGGTGGTCTGTGCCTGCAGGGCGTCCTTGGCGATGTCGACCAGGACCGGTCCCGGGCGGCCGGTGGAGGCGATGTGGAAGGCCTCGGCGATCGTCCTCGGGATGTCCTCGGCCTTGGTGACCAGGAAGTTGTGCTTGGTGATCGGCATCGTGATGCCGCAGATGTCCGCCTCCTGGAAGGCGTCCGTGCCAATGGCCTTGCTGGCCACCTGGCCGGTGATCGCGACCAGCGGGACGGAGTCCATGTGGGCGTCGGCGATCGGCGTGACCAGGTTGGTGGCGCCCGGCCCGGAGGTGGCCATGCACACGCCGACCTTGCCGGTGGCCTGCGCGTAGCCGGTGGCGGCGTGGCCCGCGCCCTGCTCGTGGCGGACCAGGATGTGACGGACCCGGGAGGAGTCCATCAGTGGGTCGTACGCGGGGAGGATGGCACCGCCCGGGATGCCGAACACCGTCTCGGCCCCGACTTCCTCGAGAGAGCGGATGAGGGACTGCGCGCCCGTGACGTGCTCAACGGTGGCGGAGGTCTGTCCGCCGGTGCGGGCCCGCGGCTGCGGATGGTGGGCCCCGGTGGCCTGCTCGGTCATCGGCATTCTCTTCTCGAAGCTGAGGGTTTTTGCGGGTCTCGAAGCTGGGTGTTTTGCATGGATTTGATAGGTACCAGTGCAACAAAAAACCCCTCGTGCCGTGAGGCAAGCGAGGGGAGCGCGCCGGTGCGGTCTGCAGAGCCCGTGCAGGGCCCTGCTTCAGCCGACGCGCTTTCCAAGTACGAGAATTCGGGTGCGCATGGCACTGACCCTCTCCCCGGCGCACTGCCACTGTCAAGTGGGTGGGACAGGCGTCTCATTATTTGAGCGCATCGAGGGATGCTCGAACACCTCCGGTGGGGCCGCCTGGCGGCGCCCGGGCAGGGAACGGCCGGAGAGGACCGGCAGCGCGGCTCCCCCGGGCACCGGATACTCGCCACGCACCAGGGCACGGCGCAGCCGGTACTCGTCGATCGGCCCGGAGAACGCCATCCCCTGGCCGTGAGTGCAGCCCATGGCTCGGAGAGCCAGCACCTGTTCGGGAACGTCCACACCGTCCGCCACGGACTGCATGCCGAGGTCGCAGGCGATACGGAGCAGCCCGCTGGTGATCTTGTGCAGTCTGGCCGACTCGACGACGCCCTCGACCAGGCCGCGGTCGAGTTTCAGTACGTCGACGGGGAGCCGGCGCAGTGCGTTGATCGCGGCGTAGCCGCTGCCGAAGCCGTCCAGAGCGATCCGCACTCCGAGCCGCCGCAGTGCGACGAGCCGCTGCTCCAGCTCGTCGAAGGAGATCCGCGGGTCGCTGTCGGCGAGCTCGATCACCAGGGAACCGGAGGGCAGCCCATGGCGGGTGAGGAGCCCCTCGATGGAGCCGAGCGGCACGGACCGGTCCAGTAGCCGACGGGCAGGGAGCCGGATGGACACGGGCACCTGGTGCCCGAGTCGGCTGCGCTCCGCAGCCTGCTCGACAGCCTCCTCCAGCAGCCAGGGGCCGAGCTCGGCGGTGCGGTCGCTGTCCTCGGCGACCCGCAGGAATTCGGCAGGCGTGAAGAGGATGCCCTGGGCCGATCTCCAGCGGGCCTGCGCGGCGACGGCGCTGATACGGCCGTCGTCGAGACCGACGACGGGCTGGTGGAGCAGCGCGAACTCGCCGTCGTGGAGCGCGGCGCGCAGCCGGCCGGCCAGCTCGCTGCGACGGACGACCTCGGCCTGCATCTGGGGTGCGTACAGCTCGACCCGGTTCTTGCCGCCCGCCTTGGCCCGGTACATGGCCAGGTCGGCGTTGCGCAGCAGATCGCCCGCGGTGATGCCGGACTCGGCGAAGGCGACGCCGATGGACGCGGCGACCCGCACCTCGTTGCCCCCCACCCGGTACGGCTGGGAGAGCATGAGCCGCAGCCGGTCGGCGATGTCGTGCACCGTGAACTCGCGGGCGGACTGGTCGCGGGAGCCGTCGCCGAGGATGAGGGCGGCGAATTCGTCACCGCCCAGCCGGGCCGCGGTGTCACCCGCGCGTACGGACTCCTGGAGACGGCGGGCGGCCTGGATCAGCAGCTCGTCGCCGGCCTGGTGGCCGAGGCGGTCGTTCACCCCCTTGAAGCCGTCCAGGTCGATGAAGAGCACGGCCGTGCCCTGGTCGCCGGCGCGGCGGCCGCCGAGGGCCTGGCGCACCCGCTCGGTGAACAGTGCGCGGTTGGGCAGGTCGGTGAGTGGGTCGTGCTCGGCGTTGTGCTGCAGCTGGGCCTGGAGGCGCACCCGCTCGGTGACATCCCTGCTGTTGAAGATCAGCCCGCCCTGGTGGCGGTTGACCGTGGACTCGACATTGAGCCACTGGCCGGTGCCGGATCTGAAGCGGCACTCGATGCGGGTCGTGGGCTCCTCCGAAGGAGGAGCGGCCAGAAACCGGCGCACTTCGTGGACGACACGCCCCAGGTCCTCGGGGTGGATGAGGGATGCCAGCTCGGAGCCGATGAGCTCGTCCGCGTCGCGGCCGTACACACCGGCGGCGGCCGGGCTGACGTAGCGGAGTATGCCTGTGGGCGCGGCGATCATGATGACGTCGCTGGAGCCCTGCACCAGGGATCGGAAGTGGTTCTCCTTCTGGGCCAGTTCATGGGTGAGGGCGATGTTGTCGAGCAGCATGATGCCCTGCCGGACGACCAGGGCGAGGACGACCATGCAGCCGGTGAAGACCACCACCCGGTCGACCCGGCGGCCCTCGGTGACGTTGTAGAGGATGCCGAGGGTGCAGACGGCTGCCGCCAGATACGGAGTGAGGGCGGCGAGGGAGCCGGTAATGGGGCGGACCGCGGGCCGGGAGCCGCGGGGATGCCCGGTGCTCGCCTCCAGTCGGCGCACTCCCCAGGGCGCGTACGCGAGGAGGAGCGAGCCGGCGAACCAGCCGGCGTCCAGCAACTGCCCGGAGTGGTAGTTGTCCCGCAGCAGCGGTGAGGTGAACAGGGCGTCGCACAGCACGGTCAGGGCGAACGCGGCGATGGCGGTGTTGATCGCCGACCGGTTCAGGTTCGACCGCCGGAAGTGCAGGGCGAGCACCATGCTGACGAGAACGATGTCAAGCAGCGGATAGGCGAGGGACAGCGCCGCCTCGGCCACGCTCTCGCCTTCGAAGTGCGCGGTGTGCGCGAGGGCGAGGCTCCAGGAGAGCGTGAGCAGGGAGCCGCCGATCAGCCAGGCGTCGAGGGCGAGGCAGACCCAGCCGGCCCGGGTGACGGGCCGCTTGGCGAGGACGAGCAGTCCCACGATGGCGGGCGGCGCGAAGCAGAGGAAGAACAGATCGGCGAGGCACGGGCTCGGCACGGCCCGGCCGAGCACCACCTCGTACCAGCCCCAGACCGCGTTTCCGCACGCCGCCATGGCGGACGAGACCGCGAAGAGCATCCAGGCGGGCCGGAAGCGGCTGCCTCGCGCACGTGCGTAGACGAAGCAGGAGACCGCTGCGAGCAGGGCGGCGAGACTGAGCCCGAAATCACCCATGATCAGCGCCAGTTGCTCGGATCCCCAGCCGAAGGCGGCACCGATGGCATAACCGCCGCTGGCGAGACCGAGCAGGACCTTCGGCATCATTCCCGTCCCACCGCCGTCCTGGACCTGGCGGTGGGCGAGAAGCGCCCCCGGGGCGCTCACCGGACCGCCCCTGACAGCGCTTTCAGCCGACTCCGCCTGCGGGGCCGGCTGTGCGTGCTCCCCGGGCTCCGCCTGCGAGGGCCGGGCGGCGTGCCCGGTCTCGCCGGGGCTGCCGCTCCGCGCATCGGGGCGCGCGAGGGTCGTCGGCGGCACTCCCGCCGCGTCGGATCGTTGGTCCATTGGCCGTGCATCGCCCGTCGCCCCCCTCGAAGTCTGATCGCTCCGCATCGCCGCTCTCGTACACGACGCAGCCCCCAAGTCGGGACGATACACCAGTCTCGTCACTCAGGGACATAGGTTCTCTACTCACAGTGACCATGAGGGGGGTCGTCGACACACGACGCATCCGGGCGACTCCGCAGAGTGCCCGGCGCGTTCCAGTGTGGCGTCTACTTGGTCGTGAGGACCACGTTTCGCAGCGGCTCTCCTGCCGCGTACCGGGTGAGCTGCCCGGCCAGCAGGCGCTTGGCGCGGGGCATGAACGCCGAAGTGGAGCCGCCGACATGAGGGCTGATCAGGACGCCCGGGGCGTGCCAGAGCGGGTGGCCGACGGGCAGCGGCTCGGGGTCGGTGACGTCGAGGGCCGCGGTGATCCGGCCGCTCTCGACCTCCGTGAGCAGCGCTTTGGTGTCGACGACCGGTCCGCGCGCGACGTTCACCAGCAGGGCGCCGTCCTTCATCCGGGCCAGGAAACCGGCGTTGGCGAGATGGTTGGTGGCCGGTGTGAGCGGGGTGGAGAGGATCACCACATCGGATTCGGCGAGCAGCGCCGGGAGTTCGGTGAGTGCGTGCACTTCGCCGCGCTCAGTGGTACGTGCAGAGCGCGCGACGCGCGCCACCCGCGCACATTCAAACGGCACGAGCCGGTCCTCGATGGCGGCGCCGATCGAGCCGTACCCGACGATGAGCACGGACTTGTCGGCGAGCGCCGGATAGAAGCCTGACCTCCACTCCTCCTGCCGCTGGCCCTCCACGAAGCGGGGAATGCCGCGCAGGGAGGCGAGGATCAGGGTGAGGGTGAGCTCGGCGGTGCTCGCCTCGTGAACTCCTTGGGCGTTGCACAGGCGTACGCCGGCATGCAGCGAGCCGAGCCCGGGTTCGACGTGGTCGATTCCGGCCGACAGGGTCTGGACGACCCGCACGTTCTTCATGGCGGCCAGCGGCCGTACCGCGACCCCCGTGCCCTTCATGTACGGGACGACGTAGAAGGCGCAGTCGGCGGGGTCGGCCGGGTAGTCCTCGCCGCCGTCCCAGAAGCGGTAGCTGAGCCCGGACTCCGCGGCAGCGGGGAGCCCCTCGATCTCGTCTGCCGGAATGGGGAGCCAAACGTCTGAAGTCATGGTCAGGAGGCTATGCGAAGCGCGGCGGGAGGCAGAGGTTAGTTTGGGGAGCGGCACAGGGAGGGGTACGCGCAGGTGGACCGCAGGACAATCGGTGCGGCGGCGCTCGAAGTGGGCGCGATCGGCCTCGGCTGTATGCCGATGAGCTGGGCGTACGCCGGCTCGCAGCAGCGCGGTGACCGCTCGTTGCGCACAGTGCACGCGGCGCTCGACGCGGGTGTGAATCTGCTCGACACGGCCGACATGTACGGCCCGTTCACCAATGAACTGCTGCTCGGCAGGGTCCTCAAGGAGCGGCGGGGCGAGGCGTTCGTCTCGACGAAGGTCGGGCTGCTCGTCGGCGAGCAGCACATCGTCGCCAATGGGCGGCCGGGCTATGTGCGGCGGGCGTGCGACGCGTCGCTACGGCGCCTCGGGATCGATGTCATCGACCTGTACCAGCTGCACCGCGCGGACCCGGAGGTCCCGGTCGAGGAGACCTGGGGCGCGATGGCGGAGCTCGTGTCCGCGGGAAAGGTGCGCGCGCTGGGGCTCTGCGCGGTGGGGGCTCGGGCGTCGCGCAGAGCGGGTGCCGGGCTGCACGACGGAACGATTCGGCAGCTGGAGCGGGTCCAGCAGGTCTTTCCGGTCAGCGCGGTGGAGGCGGAGCTGTCGGTGTGGTCGCCCGAGTCGCTCGACGCGCTGCTGCCGTGGTGCGAGGCGCGCGGCGTGGGTTTCCTGGCGGCGATGCCGCTGGGCAACGGATTCCTCACGGGCACCCTGACCCCCGGGCAGGGCTTCGAACCCGATGATCTGCGGGCCCGGCACCCGCGGTTCACGGCCGAGATGATGGCGTCGAACCAGCCGTTGGTCGCGGGGCTGCGGCGAGTCGCGGAGCGGCACGGTCCCGGTACGACTCCGGCGCAGGTGGCGCTGGCGTGGCTGCTGGGGCGAGGACGTCATGTCGTGCCGGTGCCGGGGGCCAAACGGGAGCAATGGGCCGTGGAGAACGCGGCGGCGGCGCGGCTGGAACTGACCGTGCGGGACGTCGCCGAGATCGCGGGACTGCCGCCGGCCAGGGGATCCTGGGACTAGGGCGTGTCCGGGGTCCGGGGACCGGTCTGCCCGAAGTCATCTGCGGAGATCGGGAACCTGGGGCGGGGCTGCGGTGTAAGAACTGTAGACGTGCGGCTCGTACGGCTTACGCGACCCGCTCACCCGGCGAAGGGACATGAATCGTGCAACGTCCAGGTGTAACGGCCGTGCTGGCCGCTGCCGCGCTGCTGTTCGCCGCCGGGTGCTCGTCCGGCGACGGACAGGAGCGGGCGGGCGGGCGCCAGGGCGCCCCCTCGGGCCAGGTCACCCCCTCAGCCCCGGGCGGCGGTACCTCCCCGGCCGCCCCGCCGGCGAAGGGCTCGGTGAAGGTGACGGCCACGCTGACCCAGGACCTGAAGTCTCCCTGGGGCCTGGCCGCCCTGCCCGACGGCGACCTGCTGGTCTCGTCGCGCGACGAGGGCACGATCACGCGCATCGCCGCCGACAGCGGCAAGAAGACGGAGATAGGCGCGGTGCCGGGCGTGGCCCCGGCCGGTGAAGGGGGCCTGATGGGCCTCGCCGTCTCCCCGTCGTT
The DNA here is from genome assembly GCF_053611045.1 of Streptomyces sp. NPDC054841. Classification (NCBI taxonomy): domain Bacteria; kingdom Bacillati; phylum Actinomycetota; class Actinomycetes; order Kitasatosporales; family Streptomycetaceae; genus Streptomyces; species Streptomyces sp. NPDC054841. The sequence goes on from NZ_JBSGZO010000084.1 coordinate 16,162, forward strand.
CGCCTCGGACCACCTGGTGTACGCGTACTTCACGACCGAGTCGGACAACCGCATCGCCCGCATGCTGTACGACGAGAAGAAGCCGGCCGGGCAGCAGCTCGGCGCTCCCGACACCGTCCTGCGGGGCATCCCCAAGGGCCGTATCCACAACGGCGGACGGATCGCCTTCGGCCCGGACAAGATGCTGTACGCGGGCACGGGCGAAACGGGCGACACGGGACTGGCGCAGGACAAGGAATCCCTGGGCGGCAAGATCCTCCGGATGACCCCGGACGGGGAGCCTGTGCACGGGAATCCGTCGGCGGATTCCGTGGTCTATTCGTACGGCCACCGCAATGTGCAGGGCCTCGCCTGGGACTCCGAAAAGCGGCTGTGGGCCGCCGAGTTCGGGCAGCAGACGTGGGACGAGCTGAATCTCATCGAGCCCGGCAAGAACTACGGCTGGCCCGAGGTGGAGGGCAAGGGCGGCAGGCCCGGCTTTGTGGACCCGGTGGCCCAGTGGCGGACGGACGAGGCGTCTCCGAGCGGGATCGCCTACGCCAAGGGCTCGATATGGATGGCGGGCCTGAGGGGCCAGCGCCTGTGGCGGATTCCGCTGGCCGGTGCGGAACCTTCCGCGGATCCCCAGTCGTTCCTCGAAGGACAGTACGGCAGGCTGCGTACGGTCCTGCCGGTCGGCGGGGCAGGCGGCGGCTCGGCCGTCTGGCTGGTCACCAGCGAGACGGACACCAGAGGCACACCTGAGCCGGGGGACGACAGGATCCTGCGGCTTGAGGTGAAGTGAGAGGTGAGCGGCTTGTGTTCAATCTGATCGAGGAGCTCTTCGCGCCCGGCCGCAAGCACACCGAGGACGAGAGGAACCGGCTGCAGCTGACGCGGGTGGACGTCGGCGACGGCGATCCGGCGCACGGCGAGATAGACCTGTCGTCCGGGAAGGTCGTCATACGCACGCCTCGCGAGGACCCGCAGGCCTGAGCACCGGCACCAGCCCCGCGGGCGCCCGCCGGAGCAGGGGGTGGTCAGGCGGTCGCCGGGAAGAGCTGGAGGCGGTGAGCGAGCGCGGCTGCTTCGCCACGGCCTGCGACGCCGAGCTTCGCCAGGATGTTGGAGACGTGGACGCTTGCGGTCTTGGGCGAGATGTAGAGCTCCTCGGCGATCTGGCGGTTGGTGCGGCCGGCCGCGACCAGGCGCAGGACGTCCTGCTCCCGCGGGGTCAGTCCGAGGTCCTCGGCAGGGGCGTGGACGGGTTCGGGCGCGGGCTCGGGGGTGGCGAGGCTGACACGGGCTCGCTGGGCGAGCTGGGCGACGGCCTGGGCGAGCGGGCGGGCTCCGAGGGCCTCGGCGGTCCGGTGAGCCTGGCGCAGGAGGTCGACCACAGGTTCGCGTTCGCCGGCGGCGAGCAGCGACTCGGCCGTGCGATGGCGGACCCGGGCCACGTCGTAAGGGCGCTCCACGGAGGCGAAGGCGGCCAGCACAGCGGCCCAGGTGTCCCGGGTGTCCTGACCCTCGGCGCGGAGCAGTTCCGCCCGTACCCACTCCTCGTAGGCGATCCAGACCGGTGCGGAGGTGGGGAGTGCCTTCGCGCCGTGGCGGATGCGGGCGAGCGCCTCGGCACGCCCGGCCTCGGCGGCGGGCAGACCGCGGACATCGGCCTCCGCAGTGGCCGCGGCGAGCAGCAGCGGCCAGGCGTAGCGCTGGGTGCCCGGAGGAAAGCCGGGGGCCACAGCGCGGTCGAGCTCTGCGCGGGCGTCGGCGATACGGCCCTCGCCCGCGGCGACGCCGACGGCGATACGGGCCAAGGGTATTGACTGCTGCGGAACGGGGTCGTGGGTGCCGTAGTAGTCGCGTGCGGCGGCGAGCTGTCTGGCGGCCTCGGCCATCTCGCCCCGGGCGAGGGCGAGATAGGCGTGCCGGGAGGCTCCGGCGCCGCGCGGCTTGGCGCTCTGTCCGATGCGCTGGGCCTGGGCGGCGGCCTCGGCCGCCTCGTCCCAGCGGCCGAGGGCGTACAGCGACTCGGACAGGTTGCCCCACACCCAGGCTTCGGAGTCCAGCAGTCCGTACCTCCTGGACAGCTTGAGCCCTTTCTCGAGGACGCACACGGCCTCGGCGGAGCGACCGACGCCTTCCAGGACGGAGGGGAGGTTCACATGGCTGCGCCCCACGGCGGCGGCGATGCCCATGTCGGTCACCCGGTCCTTGACCGTGTACATCTCGGCGAGTCCGGCCTCGATGTCGCCCGCGTCGACCATCAGGCCTCCGAGGGTGAGCCGTGCGTGCATCTCGATGTCGGGGGCGCCGACCATCTGCGCGTACTCGACGGCCCGTTCGGCCGCGGCCAGCGCCTCGGGCCCGGGGTTGTGCAGCATGGACCAGGCGGCGACGCTGGCGAGCACGTCGGCGTGGACCTCGGACGGAGGCAGTCCGCGCACGAGCCCCTGCGCGGTGGCGAGTTCCGTCCAGCCGTCGCCTCGGCCCTGGCTCTGCGTCAGGCGGGAGCGCTGGACCCAGAACCAGGCGGAGCGCAGGGCGTCGTTCTCCTCGTCCAGGATCCGCAGCGCCCGCTTGGTGATCTTCAGGGCGCGTTCCCGCTCGCCGCAGAGACGGCCTGCGACGGCAGCCTCGGCCATGAGGTCGAGATAGTGCAGCGGGGTGGTGGCCGGGTCGCAGCCGCACGGGGGGTAGACCTCGGCGTAGTCCACGGGGCGCAGCTCGGCCCGTACGTCCTCGGGGGCGTCGTCCCACAGCTCCATCGCCCGTTCCAGCAGCCGGAGTTGCTCGGAGTAGGCGTGCCGGCGGCGGGCCTCGACGGCGGCGTCCAGCACGGCGGGGAGGGCCTTCGCGGCGTCGTGGGCGTGGTACCAGTAGCTGGCGAGGCGGGCGGCGCGTTCGTCGGCGCGGACGAGCGCGGGACCGGCATCCAGGGCTTCGGCGTAGCGCCGGTTGAGCCGGGAGCGTTCGCCGGGCAGCAGATCGTCGCTGACGGCCTCGCGGACCAGGGAGTGGCGGAAGCGGTAGCCGTCGCCGTCCGGGGTGGGGGTGAGGATGTTGGCGCCCACGGCGGACCGCAGGGCCTCGATGAGTTCGTCCTCAGGGAGCCCGGCGACGGCGGCGAGCAGGTCGTACTCGACGGTGGACCCGCCCTCGGCGACGATCCTGGCGACGCGCTGGGCGTGCTCGGGCAGTCCTTCGACACGGACGAGCAGAAGATCCCGGAGCGAGTCGGTGAGACCGGCGCAGCCGCCCCCCTCGTGGGCGGCGACGGCGAGTTCCTCGACGAAGAAGGCGTTGCCGTCGGAGCGTTCGAAGATGTCGTCGACGAGGGCCGGGGCGGGTTCCGTGGCGAGGATTCCGGCCATCTGGCGGGCGACCTCGTCGCGACTCAAGCGGGGCAGTTCGACGCGCCGGAGGGTGCGCAGCCGGTCGAGCTCGGCGAGGAGGGGGCGCAGCGGGTGGCGGCGGTGGATGTCGTCGGCCCGGTAGGTGGCGATGACGACGAGGCGGCCGCGCCGCAGGGTGCGCAGGAGGTAGGCGAGGAGGTGGCGGGTGGAGGCGTCGGCCCAGTGCAGGTCCTCCAGGACGACGACGACCGTGCGGTCGGCGGCCAGGCGTTCCAGGAGGCGGACGGTGAGTTCGAAGAGCCGGGCGACGCTCTCTTCGTCGGGCCGGCCCTGCCGGCTGCTCGAGGCCTGGACCAGCTCGGGCAGCAGCCGGGCCAGTTCCTCCTCCTGCCCGGCCGCCGCCGCTGCGAACTCCTCGGGCAGCCGCCGCCGCAGACTGCGCAGCGCGGTGGAGAACGGGGCGAACGGCAGCCCGTCGGCACCGATCTCGACGCAGCCGCCGATGGCGGAGACGGCGCCCCTGCGGCAGGCCTCGTCGTGGAACTCCTCCATGAGACGGGTCTTGCCCACTCCGGCCTCACCGCCGACGAGCAACGCCTGTGGCTCTCCCGCGGTGGCGCGGGAGAGCGCGTGCGCAAGGATGTTCAGTTCGCCGGTGCGGCCGACGAAGACGGGGCTGACGGACCGGGTCTCCACGCCGCCGAGCATCGCACAGCCGTCCGGGCCTGCGGCACTGGATATTGGCACGACCGTCATGGCCCGGCCCCGTCATGCAGCCCGGGCGAACAAGCCGTGGCCACTCACCTGCCCCTCCGGTTCGTCCTTGGCGGACGGGGTGCCGTCGAGGCGGGCGGCACGGCGGGCGACGCGCACCCGGCGGGCCAGCCGCTCATTGTCGGCCCGGCGGATCATCTCGGCGTGCTGAATCTTCTGGAGTTCGTACGCGAACACGGGGTTCTCCCTGGTGACGAGGTGTTGGCGACTCGTTCGAGCCTTCGCTTCCGCGATGCCTCAACTCTCGTCCCCCAGGGGGTGCGGCCACATCGGGAGAGTGCCGCATCTTCTCGGTCCGGGGTCCTTAGACGTCCGCCCAGGTCCGCCGATCCGCCTCTAAGGCACCCCGAACAGAGCTCAGGAACACCGGTCTCAGGAACACCGGTCCCGGGAACGGCGGCCCCGGGAACGGCGGTCCCGGGAAGGGTGGTCCCGGGGCGGGTGGGTCCAGGTCCGGGCTCAGGAACTGCGGCCGGCCGCGCGCCGTTCGCGCCACTCCGGGGCGAGTACGGACCAGACCTCCATGTCGTGGCGGATGCCCTGCCACGGGAAGAGCTCGCGCAGGACGCCGTCGCGGGTCATGCCGAGCCGCTTCGCCACACCGATGGAGCGGTGGTTGAGGGAGGAGGCGAGCCATTCGACGCGGTGCATGCCGCGCTCGTCCACGGCCCAGTCGATGAGGTGCTCGACAGCCCGGGTGATCAGTCCGCGGCCGGCGGCGGACGGCTCCAGCCAGACGCCGACCTCGCACGACTCTGTCTGAGTGTCGAAGACCCGGAAGAGCACACCACCGACGATGGTGCCGTCCAGCCGGATCACGTACAGCCGGCCGGTGTCGGCCGCCTGCTTGTCGGCGTAGCTCTGGAGCAAGGTGCGGGCAGAATCGACGTCCTTCACGTTGACCGTCATGGGCACCCAGGGACCCGCGTACTCCCGCGCCCGCTCGATGTGGTCGAGGAACTCCTCGGCCTGCCAGGGCTCGATGGGCCTCAGCTCGGCGCCGTCCCCCAGGGATATCGCGAACATCCCGCTCCTTCACGGTCTCTCTGGACTTCTCGGTGTCTCTGGACTTGCTCGTGTCTCCGGCTACCGTGCGAGCGGGCTTTCCTCGCTCACACGCTGCTCCGGGATCTTCGCATGTGTGCGGGTTCGGCTCACGGGAGTTTCGATGCTGATCCGTGGCAGCCACCGGTCCAGTCGGCGCGGCAGCCACCAGTTGGCGCCGCCCAGCAAGTGCATGAGCGCGGGCACCAGGAGCGTACGGAGGACGAAGGCGTCCAGCGCGACGGCCGCGGCGAGTCCGATGCCGAACATCGCGATGACACGGTCGCCGCTGAGGACGAACGCGAGGAAGACGGAGATCATGATGACCGCCGCGGAGTTGATCACGCGGCTCGTCTCGGCGAGGCCGATCCGGACGGCGCGCCGGTTGTCCCCGGTCGCCAGCCACTCCTCGTACATCCGGCTGACCAGGAAGACCTGGTAGTCCATGGAGAGTCCGAAGAGCACCGAGACCATGATGACGGGCAGGAAGGGCTCGATCGGTCCCGCGCTGCCCAGGCCGAGCAGTTCGCTCCCCCAGCCCCACTGGAAGATCGCGACGACGACGCCGAAGGCGGAGGCGACGGCCGCCACGTTCATCAGGGCGGCCTTGAGCGGGATGCCGAGGGAGCGGAAGGCGAGCAGGAGAAGCAGACAGCCGAGCGCGATGACGACGCCGACGAACAGCGGCAGCTTGCCGACGATCACCGCGGCGAAGTCGTCGTAGCTCGCGGTCACACCTCCGACGTGTACGTGCAGCGAGGTGCCGCTCACGGCGGCGGGCAGGACGGTGTCGCGGAGGCGGTCGACGAGTTCGCTGGTCTCCTTGGACTGTGGCGAGGACTCCGGCACGACGGTGAGTACGGCGGTGTCGGCGCTGTCGTTGTAGGTCACGGGGCTGACGGAGGCGACGCCCTTGGTGTCCCTCAGGGTGCGGGGCAGCTTCTGCAGTGCCGGCCGGTCGTCGGCGCCGTCGAGTTCGGCGACCAGGGTGAGGGGGCCGTTGGTGCCGGGGCCGAAGCCTTCGGCGATCAGGTCGTACTCCTTGCGGGTGGTGCTGGACGCCGGGTTGTTGCCCTGGTCGGACGTGCCGAGGTGGAGCGAGAGCGTCGGCAGCGCCAGCACCACCATCACCACGGCGGCGACGACCCCGAGCAGCTTCGGGCGGCGTTCGACGAAGACGGACCAGCGGGCGGCCCAACCGGTCGGGAGCTCGGGCCGGGGACCGCGCCTGGCGAGCCTGCGGCGCTCCGGGCGGCCGAGGGCCCGCATTCCGATGAAGGACAGCAGCGCGGGCAGCAGAGTCACGGAGGCGGCGACGGTGAGGAGGACCGTGAGACAGGCGGCGATCGCCACTCCGTTGAGGAAGGAGAGTCGCAGGATCAGCATGCCGAGCAGGGCGATGCACACGGTGAGGCCGGCGAAGACGACGGCGCGCCCGGTGGTCGCCACGGCGTTCTCGGCGGCCTCGGCGACGGGCAGTCCCCGTCTGAGCCCCTTGCGGTGCCGGGTGACGATGAACAGGGCGTAGTCGATCCCGACGCCGAGTCCGATCAGCAGACCGAGCATGGGTGCGAAGTCGGCGACGTCCATGGCGTGGCCGAGCAGCACGATGCCCGAGTACGCGGCGCCGACGCTGACGAGCGCGGTGGCGATGGGCAGCAGGCTGGCGGCGAGCGAACCGAAGGCGAGGAAGAGGACGACCGCGGCGACGGCCACGCCGACGATCTCGGCGATGTGTGAGGAGGGCGCCTCGGTCAGGGCGGTGGCGCTGCCGCCGAGTTCGACCTGGAGCCCGTCGCCGGCGGCCGCCCGGGCCGTGTCGACGACGGCCTGCGCCTGCGCTTCGGTGATGTCCTCGGCCTTCGCGTCGAAGACGACCGTGGCGTAGGCGGTGTGGCCGTCCTCGCTGATCCGTGCGGCGCCGTCCGGGACGGAGACTCCGCCCTTGCCGCCCGGGACGGCGCTGTCGTCGTCCTTGCCGTTGCCGGCCTTGGCTGTGGCTTTGGCCTCGTCCTTGGCTGTGGCTTTGGCCTTCGCCTCGGTCCTGGCTTTGTCCTTCGCCTTCACCTTGGTCTTTGCCTCGGCCTCGGCCTCGGCTCTGGCTCTGGCTTTGGCTTTGGCTTTGGCTTTGGACGCGTTCGTGCCCGAGGGCTTGGGCACCTGTGCGGCGGGAGGCTTCGCGGAGGTGTCGTACGGCCCCGTGACCGAGGCGACCCCGTCCAGGCGCGCGACCTTCTTGAGCATCGCGGTCGTGCGCTGCTTGACGGCGGCCGCCCGTACGCTGCCGTGCTCGCTGTGCCAGACGATGGTCTCTCCGGCGCCGCCCTGGCCGTGGAACCCGTCCTGGAGGAGCTCGGTGGCCCGGCCCGATTCGGTGCCGGGAACGTCGTAGTCGGAGGAGTACGCGGTGCCCGCGAAGCCCGCCGCGGCCGAGACACCGCCGAGAGCGAGCAGCCAGAGCAGAACGGCGACGAGGCGGTGCCTGATGCACCACCGGGCGATGGCGGCCAACGGACGAGCTCCCTGGTGGTTCGTGGATCTTCACTGGGAACTGCCCGCAAAGAACGCATGACCTTCAGGGCATCACTCTGTCAGGTGATAGTGATCGTTAGGGCCCCTTCGCCCGGTTCGTGGTCATACTCACAGGGCTGCACGGAATTCGGGGCTGTCGTCCCCGAATTCCGTGCGCCCCGAAGGATCGCATATGTTCGGTTATGTCACCCGGAGACGCTGGGGCGCCCGTTCTCGATGTGGCCCATCAGGCGCCGGCGGAAGCCGCTGTCGCCGTCCGCGGTCACCTCGATGTCGTACCAGCCGCGGGCGTCGGCGGCGGAGTACGAGCACGGCCAGGCTCTGCCCGGAGGCGCCCCACGGCACCGTGCAC
>NZ_JBSGZO010000085.1:0-24122 GCF_053611045.1 Streptomyces sp. NPDC054841
CAGCCGTTGGGCATCGGCGTCGTCTTCTGGATCTGCAGCAGGAACTCGGCGTTCGACTTCGTCTGCTTCATCTTGTCGAGCAGCAGCTCGATCGCCTGCTGCGAGTCGAGCGCGTGCAGCACCCGGCGCAGCTTCCAGGTGATGGCGAGCTCGTCGCTGCCGAGCAGGATCTCTTCCTTGCGGGTACCGGACGCGTCGACGTCCACCGCCGGGAAGATGCGCTTGTCGGCGAGCTTCCGGTCGAGCTTGAGCTCCGCGTTGCCGGTGCCCTTGAACTCCTCGAAGATCACCTCGTCCATGCGTGAACCTGTGTCCACCAAAGCGGTCGCGAGGATGGTCAAGGATCCGCCGTCCTCGATGTTGCGCGCGGCACCGAAGAAGCGCTTCGGCGGGTAGAGCGCGGTCGAGTCGACACCACCGGACAGGATGCGGCCGGAGGCGGGGGCCGCCAGGTTGTACGCACGGCCCAGGCGGGTGATCGAGTCCAGCAGGACGACCACGTCGTGACCCAGCTCGACGAGACGCTTGGCGCGCTCGATGGCCAGCTCGGCGACCGTGGTGTGGTCCTCGGCCGGACGGTCGAAGGTCGAGGAGATGACCTCGCCCTTGACCGACCGCTGCATGTCGGTGACCTCTTCCGGACGCTCGTCGACGAGGACGACCATCAGGTGGCACTCGGGGTTGTTGTGCGTGATCGCGTTGGCGATCGCCTGCATGATCATGGTCTTGCCGGTCTTCGGCGGGGCCACGATCAGGCCTCGCTGGCCCTTACCGATCGGCGACACGAGGTCGATGATGCGGGTGGTCAGCACGCCCGGGTCGGTCTCCAGGCGCAGCCGGTCCTGCGGATACAGCGGGGTCAGCTTGTTGAACTCCGGTCGGCCGCGGCCCGATTCGGGCGCCATGCCGTTGACGGAGTCCAGCCGGACCAGCGCGTTGAACTTCTCGCGGCGCTCGCCCTCCTTGGGCTGACGGACCGCACCGGTGACGTGGTCACCCTTGCGCAGACCGTTCTTGCGGACCTGGGCCAGCGACACGTACACGTCGTTCGGGCCCGGCAGGTAGCCGGAGGTCCGGATGAACGCGTAGTTGTCGAGGATGTCCAGGATGCCCGCGACGGGGATCAGGACGTCGTCCTCGGCGACCTGCGGCTCGGCGCCGAACTCGTCGCGGCCACGGCGGCCACGGCGGTCGCGGTACCGGCCGCGGCGTCCGCGCCGGCCGCCTGCCTCGTCGTCGAAGTCGTCCTGCGGGCCGCCGCCCTGCCGCTGCTGCTGGCCGCCACCCTGCTGCTGGCGCTGGCCGCCCTGCTGCTCCTCGCCCTTGCCGCCACGGCGGTCGCGGTCGCGGTCGCGGTCGCGCTGACGGTCACGGCGGTCGCCGCGCTCGCCACGGTCACGCTGGCGGTCGCCGCGCCGGCCCTCGGCGGTGTCGGCCGCGGCCTCGGCCTTGGCCTCCGGCTGCGCCTCGGTCCTGGCCTCGGCCCGCACCTCGGTCTTGACGTCGCCCTTCGGCTCGGCCTTGGCGGCCTCGCCCTCCGGGCTGCCGGCGGGGGCGGTGGCCCGGCGCCGACGGCGCTCACCGGCGGGGGCGTCCTCGCTGGCCGGCTGACCCGGGATGTCGATCTGCTGCTGAGCGGCGGGCTTCTCGGCCTTCTGCTCGGCTGCCGCGACGGTCTCGTCAGTCGTACGGGCCTTGGAGGTCGCGCGGCGCTTGGGCTTGGTCTCGGCCTCGCCGCTGCCCGCCTCGGCGGCCTTGGCCGCGGCTCCGCCTCCGGCCTGCGCCTCCTTGATGACCTCGATCAGCTGGCTCTTGCGCATCCGCGCAGTGCCCCTGATGCCGAGGCCGGACGCGACCTGCTGCAGCTCGGCCAGGACCATGCCCTCGAGGCCGGTGCCGGAACGGCGGCGCCGTGAGGTGGTGCCAGTGGCAGCACCTGCGGCGGGCGCGGCGGTGTCGACACTGTTGTCGGCAGTCACGCCCATCAGATCGGTGGTGTCGCTCACGAAGGGTCCTTCCCTGGAGCGGACGTCGGCCTTCTGGCTCGGCGACCGGTTGTGCTGTCCGACGGCGGTCCGTGTCGCGGACCGAAGCCGGGGCGGTGGTCCCGCCGGGTACGGCGGAAGAGATGTACGTGCAAATTCCGGCCCGAGTTCCCCCTGCTCGGCCCTCTCTTCCGGGAAAAGCGAGGGGTGTCGTGCCGGTTCCGGAGCGTGCTCGAAACTGCTCAGGCAGGCTGCTCAGGCAGTTGGGGAGGCTCCCGGAAGAATGGTGGTCCCGAATGGGGACACGAAGCACCGCACCACAAGAATGTGGGCTGCGTACTTGAGGTTAACACTACCGGCTCCAACAAACATTCCCCCTCTCCATCACCGGCAATCCCGTGTCGCTACGAGGCGAGCGGCAGAACACTCGCTCCCGCGGCGTCCAGGGCCAGCCTGTTCGCCGCCCAGCCGTCACCTGCCAGCCGTGCGACCTTGTCGGCCGTACCGTCCTCGGCCAGCGCGAGCACCGTGGGGCCCGCGCCGGAGATGACCGCGGGTACGCCGTCCGCGCGCAGTCGGTTCACCAGGGCCACGCTCTCCGGCATCGCGGGGGCTCGGTACTCCTGGTGGAGACGGTCCTCGGTGGCGGGAAGCAGCAGCTCGGGGCGGTGCGTGAGGGCCTCGACGAGCAGCGCGGCCCGGCCGGCGTTGGCCGCGGCGTCGACGTGCGGGACGGTACGCGGAAGCAGTCCGCGGGCGGTCTCGGTGAGCACCGGCTTCCCCGGTACGAAAACCACCGGAACGATGGAATCCGACGGCTCCATCCTGATTGCGCGCGCCGCGCCGGCGTCGGTCCAGGCGAGAGTGAAGCCGCCGAGCAGACAGGCGGCGACATTGTCCGGGTGTCCCTCGATCTCGGTGGCGAGCTCCAGCAGCGCCGCGTCGTCGAGCCGGGCGTCGCCCCCTATGGTCACGGCGCGGGCGGCCACGATGCCGGCGCAGATGGCGGCCGACGAGGAGCCGAGGCCGCGTCCGTGCGGAATCCGGTTGGCGCAGACGACCTCGAGGCCGCGCGGCTGCCCGCCGAGCAGGTCGAAGGCCGTGCGCAGCGAGCGTACGAGCAGGTGGCTCTCGTCGCGGGGCAGCGTCTCGGCGCCCTCGCCCGCGATGTCGATGTGCAGACCGGAGTCCGCGACCCGCACGACGACGTCGTCGTACAGCCCCAGCGACAGACCGAAGGCATCGAAGCCCGGCCCGAGGTTGGCGCTGGTGGCAGGCACGCGCACCCGGACGGCGGCAGCGCGGAATGCGGGACCGGCCATCGCTCGACGACACTCCTTGGTTCTGATCCGTGCTGATCTTCGGTGATCTGTGATGATCGGGTCTGATCGGCGAAATTTTGGTGAAGGTGCGAAGACCCGTGGGCCGTAACGGCAACAACACCGCGGCATATGCGGCGGGGCGGGTTCAGTACAGCCTATCGAAGGAAGGAACTGCGGCGACATAGGGCGCACGGGAGGCGCACGATGCGTGTCGCACTCCCACTCGTGCCTCTGCGCCCGTCCCCGGGCGGCTTGCCGTTTACGCGTGCCACGCTCGCGTTACGCGTGGGGCTCGCGGGCGGCAACCGCCCAGGGGCTCGTGCCGTGCAGCACGCGCGACATGTGCGGCGTGTACGGCACATGCGGCGCGTAAAGCACCTACCGCATGTACCGCATGTACCGCACGTACTGCTTACGCGAGGCCGAGGCGCTCCGCCGCCGTTGCGGCGTCCACCGGGACGGTGACCGGCTGCGGCGCTCCGGCGACCGCCCAGTCCGGGTCCTTGAGGCCGTTGCCCGTGACCGTGCAGACGATCTTCTGGCCGGGGTCGACCTTGCCCTCCTCGGCGGCCTTCAGCAGACCGGCCACCGAAGCGGCCGAGGCGGGCTCCACGAAGACGCCCTCTCGCGTGGCCAACAGCTTGTAGGCCCGCAGGATCTGACGGTCGGTCACCTCGTCGATGAAGCCGCCCGACTCGTCCCGCGCCGCCAGCGCGAACTCCCAGGACGCCGGGTTGCCGATCCGGATCGCCGTGGCGATGGTCGACGGGTCCTTGACGACCTCGCCGCGCACGATGGGCGCGGAGCCGGAGGCCTGGAATCCCCACATGCGCGGGGTGTGGGTGGACAGCTTGTCCGCCGCGTACTCCTTGTAGCCCTTCCAGTACGCCGTGATGTTGCCGGCGTTGCCGACGGGCAGCACATGGATGTCGGGGGCGTCGCCGAGACGGTCGACGATCTCGAATGCCGCGGTCTTCTGGCCCTCGATACGGACCGGGTTGACCGAATTGACCAGCGCCACCGGGTAGTTCTCGGACAGGCCGCGGGCCAGCACCAGGCAGTCGTCGAAGTTGCCGTCGACCTGAAGGATCTTGGCGCCGTGGACCAGCGCCTGGCCCAGCTTGCCCATCGCGATCTTGCCCTGCGGGATCAGCACGGCGGAGACCATTCCGGCGCGGCCGCCGTAGGCCGCCGCGGACGCCGACGTGTTTCCGGTGGAGGCACAGATGACGGCCTTCGCGCCCTCCTCCTTGGCCTTGGTGATCGCCATGGTCATGCCGCGGTCCTTGAAGGACCCCGTCGGGTTCGCGCCCTCGACCTTGAGATATACCTCACAGCCGGTGGCGTCGGAGAGGGACTGGGCGTGCACGAGCGGCGTGCCCCCCTCGCCGAGTGTGACGACCGGCGTCGTGTCCGTCACCGGAAGCCGGTCACGGTACTCCTCGATGATGCCGCGCCACTGGTGCGTGCGAGTGCTCATGGGTCCTTACTCTCCTTCAACCCGCATGATGCTGGCGACACCACGCACGGTGTCGAGCTTGCGCAGCGCCTCGACGGTCCCGGAAAGGGCGGCGTCGGGCGCGCGGTGAGTGACGACGACGAGCGAAGCCTCGCCGTCCTTGCCCGTCTGGCGCACCGTGTCGATGGATACGCCGTGCTCGGCGAAGACCGTCGCGACCTGGGCGAGAACGCCAGGCTTGTCGGCCACGTCGAGGCTGATGTGGTACCGCGTCACCACCTCGCCCATCGGGCTCACGGGCAGCTGGGTGTACACGGACTCGCCCGGTCCGGTGGCCTCGGCGAGCTTGTTGCGGCAGACCGCGACCAGGTCGCCCAGGACCGCGGAGGCGGTCGGGGCGCCGCCGGCACCGGGGCCGTAGAACATCAGCCGCCCGGCCGCCTCGGCCTCGACGAAGACCGCGTTGTAGGCCTCGCGGACGGAGGCCAGCGGGTGGCTGAGCGGGATCATCGCGGGGTGGACGCGAGCCGTCACCGACTTGCCGTCCGCCGCCCGCTCGCAGATCGCCAGCAGCTTGATGGTGCAGCCCATCTGCTTGGCGGAGGCGAAGTCGGCGGCGGTGACCTCGGTCATGCCCTCGCGGTACACGTCGTCGAGGCGTACGCGCGTGTGGAAGGCGATGCCGGCGAGGATCGCGGCCTTGGCGGCGGCGTCGAAGGCCTCGACGTCCGCGGTCGGGTCGGCCTCCGCGTACCCGAGGGCGGTGGCCTCGTCGAGCGCCTCGGAGTAGCCGGCTCCGGACGTGTCCATCTTGTCGAGGATGAAGTTCGTCGTGCCGTTGACGATGCCGAGGACGCGGTTGACCTTGTCGCCCGCGAGCGATTCGCGCAGCGGCCTGATCAGCGGGATCGCACCGGCGACGGCGGCCTCGAAGTACAGGTCGCGGCCGTGTTTCTCGGCGGCGGCGTACAGCGTGGCGCCGTCCTCGGCGAGCAGCGCCTTGTTGGCGGAGACGACGGAGGCGCCGTGCTCGAAGGCGGTGGTGATGAGGCCGCGGGCGGGCTCGATACCGCCGATGACCTCGACCACCACGTCGATGTCGCCGCGCTGGACGAGCGCCTTGGCGTCGGTGGTGATCAGCTCCTGCGGAATGCCCTCACGGACCTTGGAGGGGCGGCGGACGGCGACCCCGGCAAGCTCCACCGGGGCCCCGATCCGCGCGGCGAGGTCGTCGGCGTGCGTCGTCATGATGCGCGCCACCTCTGAGCCGACCACTCCACAGCCCAGCAGCGCCACCTTCAGCGGACGCGTACGCATCATCCGACCTCGTTTCTCCATCAAGCAGGGTGCGAACCAGTCTCACTCACCGGACGAGGGTTTCTATCCATCGTCCGGATCCTGAGACATATATTTCATTAACCGACATCGAGACGCAGGAGATCTTCCTCCGTCTCACGCCGGACGATCACGCGCGCCTCGCCGTCGCGCACGGCGACGACGGGCGGGCGGAGTGCGTGGTTGTAGTTGCTGGCCATCGAGCGGCAGTACGCGCCGGTCGCGGGCACCGCGATCAGGTCCCCGGGCGCCAGATCGGCGGGCAGGAAAGCGTCCCGGACGACGATGTCGCCGCTCTCGCAGTGCTTGCCCACGACGCGCACCAGCATCGGCGCGGCGTCGCTCCTGCGTGAGACGAGGGCCACGCTGTACTCGGCGTCGTACAGCGCCGTACGGATGTTGTCGGACATGCCGCCGTCGACGCTGACGTACGTGCGCAGCCCGTCCAGCGGCTTGATCGTGCCGACCTCGTACAGCGTGAAGGCGGTGGGCCCGACGATCGCGCGCCCCGGCTCCACGGAGATGCGCGGGGTGCGCAGCCCGGCGGCCTCGCATTCCCGGGTGACGATCTCGCCGAGCGCCTTGGCGATCTCGTGCGGCTCGCGCGGGTCGTCGTCCGAGGTGTACGCGATGCCGAGGCCGCCGCCGAGGTCGATCTCCGGCAGCTCGACGCCGTGCTCGTCGCGGATCTCCTTGAGCAGGCCCACGACCCGGTGGGCGGCCACCTCGAAGCCGGAGGTGTCGAAGATCTGCGAGCCGATGTGCGAGTGGATGCCGATGAGCTCGAGGCCGTCGAGCTGGAGGGCGCGACGGACTGCCTCCGCCGCCTGCCCGCCGGCGAGCGCGAGCCCGAACTTCTGGTCCTCGTGGGCGGTGGCGATGAACTCGTGGGTGTGCGCCTCGACGCCGACGGTGACGCGGATCTGGACGCGCTGGCGCTTTCCGAGGGACTGGGCGATGTGCGCGACGCGGACGATCTCCTGGAAGGAGTCGAGCACGATCCGCCCGACGCCTGCGCGTACGGCCTTCTCGATCTCCTCGGAGGACTTGTTGTTCCCGTGGAAGGCGATCCGTTCGGCGGGCATTCCGGCGTCGAGGGCGGTGGTCAGCTCGCCGCCGGAACAGACGTCGAGGTTGAGGCCCTCCTCGTGGAGCCAGCGCACGACGGCGCGGGAAAGGAACGCCTTCCCCGCGTAGAAGACGTCGGCGTCCTTGCCGAACGCGTCGGCCCAAGCGCGGCAGCGGGCGCGGAAGTCGGCCTCGTCGAGGAAGTAGGCGGGCGTGCCGAACTCCTCGGCGAGCCTGGTGACTTCGATTCCGCCGACGGTGACGATCCCGTCGTCGTTGCGGGTCACGGTCCGGGCCCAGACCTTCTGGTCGAGCACGTTGAGATCGGCCGGCGGGGCCGCATAGTGCCCCTCGGGAAGGACGTCGGCGTAGCGGGGCCCGGCGGGGTGTGCGGAACGGCTCATTCTTCTCTCACATCTACAGGTGTTCGGGTGCGCTGATGCCGAGCAGGGCCAGGCCGCCGGCCAGCACCGTCCCGGCGGCTTCGGCAAGGGCGAGCCGGGAGCGGTGGGCGGCCGAGGGTTTCTCGTCACCGACGGGCAGTGCGGTGTGCTGGAACGCGAGGAAGGCGTCGGCGGTGGCTTCGAGGTGCCGGGCGACCCGGTCGGGGGCGCGCAGGCGGGCGGCGGACTCGAGAACGGCGGGGTGGTCGCCGAGAGCGGTGACGAGGACCGGCGCGTCGACGTCCTCGACGTATCCGGGGCTGATCCCGAGCTGCGCGGCGGCGCGGATCAGCGCCCGGCTGCGGGAGTGTGCGTAGCGCACGCGGAAGAGAGGGTTGCTCTCCCCTTGTACGAGGAGGCCGTCGTCGAGCCTCGGACGGTCGTGCCCGGCGGGCCGCAGCAGGGCCCAGCGGGTGGCATCGGGCCCGAAGCGGCGCAGCAGCTCGCCCGCGCGGGCACCGGCGGGCACGGGCCTCAGTTCGGTGAGGGGCGCGGGCGGCGTGCCTTCGGCGCCGACGTCGGCGGACACGGACCGCAGATCATCCGCGTGGGCACCGGCGGACACGGACCGCAGTTCAACCGCATCGGCACCAGCACCAGCACCAGCACCAGCGGGCACGGGCCGCGGCCCGGTGAGGGACACGGGCGGCGTGCCTTCGGCGCCGACGGTGACGCGGAGCCGCGCCCAGTCGGGGTCGGCCTCCTCGTCGCAGCTCGTCCGTACGAGCGCGCCCTGCGCCTGCAGCAGCCTGCGTACGGCGTCGGTGGTGACGGCGGCCCTGACCTCGGAGCGGTGGTGGTACTGATGTACCTGACCGGCCATGCCGCGGCCGTGCCCGTAGCGGTTTCCCTGCGCGAGCACCTCGCGGACCAGAGCATGCCGGGTGCCGACGGCCAACGTGATGTTGAGGAACCCGGGCCCGGTGATCTCGACGCCGGCGATCCCCGGGTGCTGGGCGAGCGTCTCGGACAGCACCTCGGCGACCCTGAGCGCAGGCATCCGGGCCTCCCGGGCGAGCCTCAGGGCGGCGTTGGTCGCATAGTCCCCGCTGCCGCCCGGCCGGGACCGTTCGACCTTCACCCGCTCGGGCACCGGCGCCGTGATGGCGCCCTCCTCGACCGCGCGGCGCACTGCGCCCTGCACGGTGCGGGAGAGATCTGCGGGGGTCACGGGGCAAGCGTATGGGAGGAAGGGGGTGTGATCGCGAACCGGTTTCGCCATGCGGTCAACCCCGCGCACTCCCCGCCCGCCCGGCACCATGCCTGCCGTCTACTGACGGCGGGCCCTCCTTGTGCATCAACTGCCGTACGAGCCGCACCAACTCGGCCGGCTCGAAGGGCTTGGCGAGAAAGGCCTCGACCCCGGCGGCGATTCCGTTCTCCACTTCGTACTGCGTACAGGCACTGATGATCGCGACCGGGATCCGCCGGGTCCGCGGATCGGCCCGCAGCCGCGCGGCGGTCCGCAGCCCGTCGAGCCGCGGCATCACCACGTCCATCGTGATCACATCCGGACGCACCTGATGCACGACGTCCAAGCACTCGGCACCATCGGCCGCGGTCACGACCTCGAAGCCCTCCAGCTCGAGATTGACCCTGATCAGCTGCCGAATGACCCTGTTGTCGTCTACGACAAGCACCCGGCCGGACACGCCTGACACAACTCGAGAGTAGGTCCGGGGGCGGGGCTGCGTCCGGGTTTTCCCCACTTCTGACCCGTGCGGGGGACACGCGATTTCCGAGCGACGGGCGCTGTTCGGACGCGGTCCGGGCGTCGGGCCGCGGGCAATTCGGGGTGCTGGCCGGGTCCCGTTCGGACACCGTCCCGGTATTGATCGGGTGGCGTTCCAGATGCCTTCGCGCGACGTCCTGGCGCGGTCCGGAACGCGGGGCGGATACGGGGCGGGATGGACGTACTGACGCGGTTCGGATGCGGGGCGGATGCGGGACGGGATGCACCGCCCTGATGCGGTCTGGTCAGCGCGCGACTACCGCCCGGAAATACCTGTTCACAGCCACCCCACCGGAGCTGGTAGGGTTCTACCCGTCGCCGCCGAGAGCGGCGGACGCCCCCGTAGCTCAGGGGATAGAGCAACGGCCTCCGGAGCCGTGTGCGCAGGTTCGAATCCTGCCGGGGGCACTCGTCCAGTACCTACTGAAAAGAGTAGGTGAGCAGGGCGGATGCCGACACGAGAGAGCGGGAACTAGTCTCACTGGGTCCCGCTCTTCATCGTTATTGCGCACTGATCGCGATAGACCTGCGATAGAGCCCTCCACAGCAGCTGGCCGACTGCATCAATCCACCGCCTCGCCCCGTCGAGATGCAGGGATCCGGCCCGTAGGGAGTTCCGGGCCGGGGTACGCATCGGTCTCTGCGCCGGGGTGGACGCCGACAACATCTGCCGGAACACTCAACCATCGAACGCATGTGCGCTTCCGAGGCTAGTCTCGTCCGGCTGACGTATCTGCCATTCCGATCCCCGGCGGACTCGTGGTCGATACGGTGGCGGCTACTTGAGAGGCAGGCGAGACATGAGCGACCGCACGAGCATCGAGTGGACCGAGGCCACCTGGAACCCAACCACGGGGTGCGATCGCGTCTCAGCAGGGTGCGACAACTGCTATGCCCTGACCCTGGCTAAGCGGCTGAAGGCAATGGGTGCCCCCAAGTATCAGAACGATGGGGACCCGCGCACCTCTGGTCCGGGTTTCGACCTGACCATGCATCCAGACGCGCTGAAGATTCCTTATGGGTGGCGCAGCCCGCGAACGGTGTTTGTGAACTCCATGTCCGACCTATTCCACGCGCGAGTGCCGCTCGACTTCGTACGGCAGGTGTTCGCGGTGATGGCAGACACCCCGCAGCACACCTACCAGATCCTCACTAAGCGGGCCCGACGGCTGCGGCGACTGGGCGGGCATCTTGAGTGGCCGCCGAACGTGTGGATCGGGGTGTCGGTGGAGGATTCCTCCGAGCTCGCTCGGGTGGATGAGCTAAGAGGAGTGCCAGCGGCAGTGCGTTTCTTGAGTTGTGAACCGCTGCTCGGCCCCCTGGATCAACTAAGCCTGGACGGTATCGACTGGGTGATCGTGGGTGGAGAATCCGGCCACGGACACCGACCGATGGACTCAGCGTGGGTGCTGGGTGTCAAGAGCGCGTGCGAAGCAGCGGAGGTGCCGTTCTTCTTCAAACAATGGGGCGGGGTCACACCCAAGTCTGGGGGCCGGGAGCTGCTTGGGCGTACCTGGGACGGTATGCCGCACCGTGCAGCGGCCACTCGCGTGGGATGACCTATGGCTCCAGTTCCTCCTCCTGGGGAGCGAAGAAGCGCACCACACTGTCAGTAGGCCACATGGTCCTCGCGCTCACCGGCCGGGTGCGAATGGCGACGCCTTCCTCAGCCAACCGCGTGAGCGCCGTGCGCAGATGGGAATCAAGATGTCCGAGCTTCGCGGCGGCGGCTGACAAAGCGGTCCAGGTTTGTTCGGTCCCCGCGTAGCTGCGCAGCAATTTCTCCAGAGGGCCAACGTACGCCTGGCCGAAGAGGTCTGGCTGGCCCGCGGTGACAGCCGAAGCACCTTCGCCCGTGTAGGCGTCAAGTTTCCACTTGACCGGGTTCCAGCAGTTCAAGCCGGCAGGGTGATGGGTGCCGAGAACCAAGTGGTAGCGGGCGCTGCGGTTGTGTACACGTACTGCGAAATGGCCGCTGAGCAGATCGCCTCGACGTAGGGCCCGCCCATACGCCTCGGCAAAAGCCCGAGTGCGTGCGGCGGCGCCTCGGATGGGGACAGCGTGCTTCCAATCGTCACCGCCGTAGTATCGGGTCATCGTCTGGTCGAAGCCTGCTCGCTCACAGAATCGGTGCAACTCCTCGGTGAACAAGGTGACCAAGACCTCGTCCCGGGCACGCTGCGCACAGGAGCTCACCGCCTGGTGAGGCAAGGACTTGAGATCGAATGGATCCAGAATCCACAGCACGGGCCGATCCCGCTCGCCCCCGTGAGCAACTGCCGCAAGCCGACTCTGCTGGTTGGCAAAGATGCCCGGCGGCTGAATGCGGATACGCAACCGCGGATCGCGCGGAAGGCGTGCGATCTGGCGGTGCAGCTCCTCAACGCGGTCGGGCCTCTCTTCGAGACAGATCAGGTTCAGAACGTTGAACCTGCTGCGGCTGGCGTGCTCCAAGAACGTCTGGGCCACCACCACAGACGATCCAGGGGCGCCGTCGGCGTACACACCGGGGCCAGCGAAACCATCGACGATGGTCGCCTCACGGAAGGTCTGCAAGATCTTGGGCATCCAGCACTGCAGGTAGTGACGGTAGACCAGGTGCTTGACCTGAGTGTGCGCGTCACTCGGCCACACTGTCCTCTGCAGCTCATGCTTGCGACTCATCGCGTATCCCCCCGCCGCCCGCCCCTGGCTTCGCACACGCACGTCCCTCACACCTTGGAGTCCGATCCGCGATCTGTCCAGAGCATGTAAAGGCGACTAGTGTGCGGGGGCATGAGCCGCGTGCCCCGAGTAGGTGCCACTTTCCCGCTGGTCTGCCCACACTGCGAGAAGCCCACGTTGGCCACGGTCACCAGTGAAGCCCTCGGAGGCGGCGAAGAGGAACCCCCGTACGTCCTGGAACTGGCCCTGTGTGGCAACTGCCACGACCCATTCCTGATGGCTGAAGAGGACTACGGTGAAGGGTGGGATGGCGAGCCAGCCATTCTCTGGCCCAAGCAACAACGGCCCCTGAGCCTCCAGGTCCCAGAAGCCCTGCGGCGCGAGCACGAAGAGGCGCGGCAATGCTTCTCGTCCAAGGCCTACACGGCGACGGCGGTCATGGTTCGCCGCACTCTTGAGGGAGTGTGCCTTGAGCAAGGCGTGTCCAGCACCGGGGGTCGACCCAAGCCTCTGTTCAAAATGCTCGCGCAGATGAAAGACGAGGGGAAGATCGACGGGCGGCTCTTCGAGTGGGCCCAAGCACTTCGGGTTCTCGGCAACCAAGGTGCTCACTTCACTGGCACCTCAGTGAGTCGCCAAGATGCCGCCGATGGACTGGCACTCGCTGAGGCCCTTCTTGACTATCTTTATGTCCTTTCAGCTCAATTCGATGCCTTCAAGGCGCGACGGGCCAAGGCTGAGCAAGACGACACTGACGGCTCTGCAGACTAGACGGGCGGAGAGCCAGGGGCGGCGGCCGCGCCCCTGGCTTCACACAACCGACCTCTAGCCACTCCCTACTCGGGCCAGTCAAGCTCCTTCTCGATCTTCTTGTTCATCGCCTCTTCTTGGCCGTAAATGCAGCCCTCGTAAACGCGATGGATCACCTCGGGCGAGTTACCAACCCTCCGCGAGACCTCGGCCACGGGCACGCCAGCGTTCAGCCATGTCGTGATGCAGGTGTGCCGCAGGTCGTACGGCCTCCCTCCGAGGATGGATGCCTGAAGGTCAGGCGGGAGGGCGTACTCACGGGCGTCCCGCCACACGCGCCAGTAGGTACTGCTGCCCACGAGGCCACCCCGCTCGTTCGTGAATAGTCGCCCGTCCTTGGCCGTACCAAACTCCTTGAGGTGGGCACGGAGCATGGCGACCAGCGGTGGCGGAATCGGGACCGGCCGGTCTTCCTGAGCCTCCCTCGACTTCAACCCCCGTACGTCGTGTCGTTCGCCGCTGTCCGTCCACTGCTTGCCGGACACCGGGCGAGTGTCGTGGAGTGTCAGCACCCCCCACCCCTTCTCAGGGAGATAGCAGTCAGTCTTCTTGAGCCCTACCGCCTCGCTCGGACGGAGAGCCGCGAAGTACATGACCGCGTAGAACGCCACCAGGCGACGCCCCTTCCGCCGGCTCCATGTCCCGACGTAGGAGACTGCGGTGAGCAGTTGAGCCGCCTGGACCTTGTTCACAAGAACCCGCGGGTCAACACGATCCGATGCGGAACTCGTCACCTTCTTGATAGCGGCCAGGGGGTTTGCCTCCAGCAGCTTCCGCTCAATGCCATATTCCACAGCAGTGTTGAGAGCGCGACGCCGGCGGCGTGAGGTCTCCCCCGCTGCAGGTGTGCCATCCAGCTTGAAGTAGATCCGGTACTGAACGTCTCTCAGGATCTTCGGATCGGCCAGAGATGAGACGGGAAGTGATTTCTTGGAGATCCACCCATAAGCACCTTCGAGTTCGGCTGGCGGCTCCGTGTCGCCGTTCTTGGGTATTACGGCCCACCGGAGCGCAAGGCGCAGGTCTTCTGGTGAGGGCATGCGCTGTTCCTGGTCCACCATGGCCAGCGTCACGGCAGCCAACCCGTCGGCGATGCCCTCACGGGTCTTGGCTGCCGCAGTCGGCCAGCGGAGCGCCATGTACTCCCGGCAGAAAGCGAACCAGGACAACTCTTCCCGAACCTGCCCGGCTGCTTCCGCAGCTCTTACCTCGGACTCAGGGAGCCCGTCGGCGATCCGAAATGCCTCGCCGCGGCGCATCGCCTGCCACAGCTCGGACCGGCGACTCTCCGCGAGAGCCGCCGTGGCGAACGTGGCGCTGCTGACCTTGCCGCCCACCTTCCAGCGCAGTTGGTAGGGGCGAGTTTTGCTCTGCGCCTTGGTCACCTTCCACAGGCGCACGTCCAGAGAGAACCCCTCTGGGGCCGGGCAGTTGTTCTGACCGGCCCCAGGGTTGGTGCCTTTCGTCACGCGCTCTCCTCCAGCGACTCAAGCCACCGGCTCAGCTCGGACCGGCGGATGCGCACGGTGCCGTTCGGCAGCTTGATGGACTTCGGGCCTTTCTTGCAGGCACGCCAGCGATAGAAAGTCGCTCGCGGTACGCCGATCTCTTCTATGACTTCGGGGATGGTCAGCATCTCTTCGCGGGGCCTGGCCACGATCTCTCCTAGGCAGAGGCGGTGGGGGCGAAGTCCGCCCCTTCCTGTCAGGTCCGCTACTTCCGCTACCTCCGCTACCGCCCTGGTCAGGGGCATGATCGTGGTAGCGGATAGGGGTAGCGGTAGCGGATAAGTCCGCTACCGGCCCTGCCGTGCGGTGGCTGGACCGGTAGCGGATGCGGCGGTCAGGTAGCGGATGAATCCGCGCTTGCCGCTACCTTTTTCAGGCCTCTGACCTGCGCGGTAGCGGAGGTAGCGGAAGTAGCGGACTCTCAGGGGGAGGGGGGCAGTAGCGCGCCCACGCGTCGTGCAGATCCGCCGCGTAGTAGCCCTTCATCACGCTGGTGCCGCTCTTGATGTTCCGGGCCGCGATGGGCTTGTTGTCCGCGGTCATGTACTCCCGCAACATCCGCGACAGCCCCCGAGCATCGAGCGGCCTGCCGCTCATGTCCGCCCACGGCGCCTCCTCCAGGCTGTGGAGCCGGTCCAGGACCGCGACGGTGGGGAGACGGTCGATGCCGTTGAAGACGTAGTCCCGCAGGTCCGCGAGCAGCCGGATGCCGATGCTGCCCTTGTCGCCTTCCTTGGCGGCGTTGACCAACTCGATGCATGCGGCGCGGGCCCGCTGGGGCCAGTGCCCGCCTGCCGCGTCCGCGACGGCGATGAGCGGTTCCCACACGTCGGCCGGCCGGTCGGTCACCTCCGGCGGGAGCTCGGGGAAGACACCGTCCACGAGGTGGCTGACGCTGGTTGCCCAGTTCGTGAGCCGGTCCCTCAGAGCGTTGCCTTCCTTCTCGTGGATGCGCTGCCGGTAGGGCTCCACCCGCTCGTTCCTCGCGCGGCGGCGCATGCGGATGATGACCGAGCGGGTGAGGATCGTGTCCGGGAGGGAGCCGAGTCCGGCCATGGCCACGGCGCAGTAGGAGGGGAACTCCTGCACCTGCTGATTGGCCCCGTCCCCCACGCAGCGCCACATGCCCACCCCGCGGCGGTGCCCGGCGTTCAGGAACCCGCGCAGCGATTCGTTGTCCCCCGCTTTCGGGCCGAAGACGGTGTCCACCTCATCGAAGAGGATCGTGGGCCTGGTCTCCAGCGTGGACACCGCGCGGAAGAGCACCGATGCCGAGGCGTTCGCAGCCACGAGCGGCTTCGGCACGAGGGTTTCCACGATCTCCAGCGCGCGGGACTTCCCCGAGCCCGGTTCCGGGGAGAGGAAGGCGATGCGCGGGGTGGCGTCGAAGCAGTCCAGCAGGTGCGCGTGCGCGTCCCACAGCGTCACCGCGACATAGGCCGCGTCGATGGGGAACACGTTGAACCTGCGGTGGAAGGCTTCGACCTCATCGAGCAGCGCCGCCCCGTCCGTCGCCGGACGGCTGGTCTGCTCCGTGCTGGTGTTGGTCATGCTGCGTTCCTCCCTTCCTGAGAGGTGCGGAGCGGGCACACGTCACGGTGCTGCTCGTGGTCTTGGATCAGGGCGAGCACCCTGCGGTGACCGACAGTGCTGCGGTCCCTGCCGCACGCGCATCGCGAGGTGGCGGTGGGCACCGTGCTGCGGCCGGGTGCGCTGATGTGCAGCCACGCCACGATGCGGCGGCCGTCGCCCGGGTGCGGGCCAGAGCGAAGAGCTGAAGGGACGCCCTTGCGGGCGGCGCCCTTCGGAGCGCCCACGGCTGCCGGGACCTTGACCGATGCGGCGGCGTGCGGCTGGTCGGTCGTGCTGGGATGGCTCTTCAGTGGGGAGGGGGCACGGCTGGTCATGCCGCCCTCCGCTGCGGGTTGTGGGCGATCGACCAGTCAAGGCCGCTGCGCACGGTCGAGCGGCACTGGCGCTCCGACAGGCCGGCGCACTCCCCCGCCGACTGAAGAGCCTCCTCCACCACATCGCGCGGGAGGTCGCCCCACGCGATGAACCGCCCGAGCGCTCGCGCCGCCGCGAGCAGCGTGGCGTTGCGCTCGCCCTGCGGCGCGTCCCGCACGCTCGCCGTTTCCGCCTGGAGAGCGGCTGCGGCGTACCGGGAGGCGCGGGACGACGACGGCACAGCCATCAGTCCCCGCGACGCCCGACGGGGCGTCAGAGGAGCACACAGCCAATCCGGCAGAGGGGCGGGCGGGGTGGGGTCCACGACCGTGTAGTGACCGGCGGATGTGGCGCTGCCGCCGGCGACGACGTAGCCGCCCCACGCGCGGGTGTCGATCAGCCTGCCGAGCCTGCCCGCGGTGTTCGCGAGCCGCACACCACGGGGGGCGGTGAAGTACAGATGCACTCCCCCGCTCGCAGTCCGCACCGTGTGGGTCGTGGGCACGGCCTGCCCGGCGCGCTCGCAGAGCGCCTTGAAGGTCGTCACGCCGCAAGGCGTGTCCGTACCGCCCTTGCTCTTGCGCTTGGGCATGTCGAGATCCACCACCAACAGCCCGGAGGGGCCGGTGGCGATACCGATGTTGAACGGGAGGTCACCCCAGGCCCGGCGGATGCGGTCCGGGTCGATGGTGGCGCGCTCCTCCCACTTGCGGTGGCCGCCAGCGCAGTCCCCGATGCCGGGGCAGACCGCCTCCCCGTGCAGGGCGGGGCGCTTCTCCTGGGGGCGGAGGGGGAAGACGTGCCAACCGCGCTCGGCCGCGTCCAGGGCGGCAAACAGGAGGTGTC
This sequence comes from Streptomyces sp. NPDC054841, assembly GCF_053611045.1. Classification (NCBI taxonomy): domain Bacteria; kingdom Bacillati; phylum Actinomycetota; class Actinomycetes; order Kitasatosporales; family Streptomycetaceae; genus Streptomyces; species Streptomyces sp. NPDC054841. The sequence goes on from NZ_JBSGZO010000085.1 coordinate 17,120, forward strand.
GGTTCACGCCGCCACCCCCAGAGTGCGCACGCCGGCGAGGAAAGCCCGGCCGATCCACTCGCTGTAGGCGGGCGGGATGGCCTCGGTGAGTTCCTCGCGGACGTCGGTCCAGGTGATGCCCATGGCCTCCTGCAGCTCGCCGATGGTGGGCTTGCCGCCACCGTTGCCGTACGCGGCGACGTAGGGGCCGTCGTAGTACCGGCCATGCCGCCAGCCCTTCACCCGGCCGCGATGGGCAACGTGCACCGGTCGGGGAGCCGTCCAGCCGCCCAGCTCGAAGTTTCGATGCCGGATCACCCCGAGCCCGAACATCTCCCCGCACAGGGTTAGGTCCTTGCGGATCTCCGCGCGGCCGTTGGGCTGCTCGATCACGTACGGCAGTCCGGTCTTGTCGAGCAGGTCCCGGGTGGGTGCCACGAGTTCGACGTGGTCGCGGCCCCATCCCTGGGACCGGTTCGTGCCCACGGTCAGCGCACACTTGTCCTGGCACGGCGGGGAGGCGTGCACGAACGCGTACCGCTCGATCTCCCCCGACGCGATCAGCGCGGCGAGCCGTTCGAGTGCGTCGCCCCGGTGCATCGGGAAGGGGTAGTTCGGCCGGTCGGCGACGTCGACGCCGTGCACGTCGAACCCGGCGCGGTGGTAACCCATGCCTGCGCCGCCAGCGCAGGAGTAGACGTCGAGCAGTAACGGCCGCGGGCCGCCTGCTCGCCGGATGTGGATGGGTTGGGTCATGCTGGATGTCTCCAGTTCCTTGGTTTGGGCTGGGTTGCCGGGGCGGCCCCATGTCATTGGCGTGAGAGGGGGCCGCCTCGGGCGTCTCTAAGCCGCGTCGCGGCGCCGGACGGGGAAGTCGATGACCGTGGCCAGCCGGGCCGGCTCGGGCCTAGGCTGCGGGGCCTCTTCCCGCCCGGTCGGCGGCGGCTCGGTACCGGTGGGCTCAGTGGCCCGATGCGCAGCGAGCGCGACGGCGAGCGCGTCGTCGGCCCGGCGGGAGAGCCGGTGCCCGGCGAGACAGACGGCGGTGACGACGGCGCCCGGGGTGAGCAGGGCAGCGGCGGTGATGAGTTGGGCGTTCATGCCGCGTCCCTCCCGATGGTGGCGAGCAGCTCGGGGAGCGAGCCACCCAGAACGGTGAGACGGTGCTCGATCGCCTGCCACGAGCTGAGGTCGATGCTCACGAGCGCGGCGGCCGCCGTGGGGAGGTCGCCACGAGCGATGGCTTCCAGCGCGGTACGCAGTTCACCCGCCGCCATGAGTGTGATCCGATCGGTCATGGTGGGCTCCTTAGAGTTCGCCGAGGGCGTTGATGACGGCGACGGCGAGTTCGTTGATGGGTCCGGAGGCGCCGGTGGAGGCGAGGAAGAAGCCGAACCCGGCGGCGGTGAACGCGGAGCCGTAGCCGAGGGAGTTGGAGCGCAGGAGGAAGAACAGGACGAGTCCGAACAGGGCCACGAGCGAGACGGTGACGACCACGAGGGAAACTCCTTTGACGGTGTGTCGCGATGGCTGGCTAAGCTGCGGGCACCCTCGGGTGCCGGCAAGCTCGGGGGTTCGGCCGACGGTTGCGCCCGCCTAGCTCCTGCTCGGAGCGGGGTACGTCTCATGACGGGCACCGTCGGCCGCTTTGTGTCCGGGTCAGCGGGTGCCGTCGCGGTGAATGCGCGCGGCGACGTTGTAGAGGTGGCGGCCGACGCGTATGCGTTTGCCAGTGGCCTTGCAGCGGCGGCAGTCCTTGCCGCGCTTCGTGCGGCCCTTGCGGTCGTGCTTGATCGCGTGGCCGAAGCCGCGGCACTTGCGGCAGTCGCCGAACGGCGAGGCCGTACACAGCCCGCCGTAACCGAGAGTGACGGCGAGTAGGCAGGCGATAGCGAGCAGGGCAGGGGTCATGACGGGCCCTCCCAGGCGGTTTCCAGGGGTTTTCGCAGTGGGCCGCTATCCGCTAGCGACCTGATCAGAGTGGGTTTGGGGTGCTAGCGGGGCCGCTAACGTTAGCGGGGTGTGCCGCTAGCGCTAGCGGCCCGGACCATCAGCCCGCGTCCCGCTTTCCGTCACGCTCCGCAATCATCGTGGTGATGTGGGAGCGGTCGATGCCGCGCCGGTTGACGACCTTCCCGTCCACGCGGCGGCCGACCTGGATGGTGGCGATGCCGTGCGGCTTCAGCGCGGCGGCGAGCGCGTCCGGGTCCCAGCCGTCGTAGACCTCCGGCCGCAGCTCCGCGAGCCGCGCCACGACGGTCTCGGACCACACCTTGGCCTCTTTGGCGGGGACGACGGCGAGGATGTCGGCGAGCAGGTCGTAGGCGGGGCTGGCTGGCTCGGGTGCTTCCCCGAGCGCGTGGCCGGACAGCGTGCCTGCTTCCTCGCGCAGCCGACGGGCGCGGGCGCCGATGGCTTCGGCATCGCGCCCGTCGACGTAGATGGCGCGCACGATCCGGGCATCGGAGCCTTCACCGACGAAGTAGTGGATGCCCTTGTCGCCCCAGGCGAACATGGTCGCCCGCACCCCTCGCTTGTACGCGGAGGTGCCGAGCACCATGTCGTTCTCCAGCTGGCCCATGACCTTCAGGCACCAGCGAGCCGACGCATTCGCCGAAATGCCGGTCGGCAGGGCCTTGGCGTCCGGTCGCTGCGTGGCGAGCAGCAGCACGATGCCGGTGGCCGGACCGCGCTTGACCAGGTCGGTGGCGATCTCCTCGAACTCCTTGGCGTGCTCAGGGTGCTCGAACAGGACTTGACACTCGTCCACCCCGATCACGATCGGGTGCAGTCCCAGGGAACGCTTGTCCGCCAGGGACGAGGTGACCTTGGACTCCGGGCAGATGTCCCTGGGCAGGGAGCGGATCACCTTGGTGCGGCGGCGCAGTTCCTCGCGCAGTGCCCGGAAGTCGTTCAGGCAGTACCCGATGGACTCGTCGTCGTCGCCCGCGGCATGCCGATGCGAGACGGCGTCCCCGACCGGGTCGAGGTCGCCGGTGCCCTTCATGTCGTAGGTGTGCAGCTCCGCCCGCGGGTCCAGCGCCGCGACGAGCAGCAGGAGGCGGAGCAGGAACGTCTTGCCCATGCGCGGGATGGCGCCGATGACGCCCGCGATGTACATGAGCGTGGCTTCGACCCAGCGTCCGCGCTGGTCGGTGCCGTAGGCGACCGGCTTGAACAGGTCCACCGAACCCGACTTGAGCAGCGGCCACTTGGGCTGCTTGGCGCGGGACATGTCCTGATCGCCGACCCACAGCACCAGGTGCCCGGTGTGCTCATCCGGCACCGCCTCCGGCCACACGCAGCCCAGCGGACGGCGCAGACCCGAGGCGAGGCGTTCGCGGCGCTCGATGATGTCCGTGACCGTGACGCCGTAGGGGAGGTTGCCCTCCGCGCGCCAGCCGGGCCCGTCGCGGGTGATCGGGGCGGTGAACTCGAACCCGTCCCGTCCCTTGCTCTGGGCCTGGTTGATGGCCGGGATGCCGAGCGCGCCGAGCGCGCGCAGCACGATGTCACTGGTGAGCTTGGTGGCCTTGGGCATCTCCACGGCCCGGTGGATCACCGGCGCATCTGCCTGCCGGCCGTTGAACCCGAGCGCCATCACCAGTGCCGAAACGGACAGGGCTTGAAGCCAGCCGGGGGCGAGGACGTAGATGGCGAGCGCCGCCCCGAGGCCGACGAACATGGACAGTACCGTCACCAGGGTCCGCAGCCGTACCCGGCCATCCCGCTGCCGCGACAGCTTCAGGTAGTCGGCAGCGTCCTCGCGGCGGACGGCGGCCAGTCGGACCGGCTCGCCCTCGCGGTCGGCCACCCACCGCATCGTCCCCCCGATGAACCGGGCGGCACCGGCCGGGGCCTGGAGCGCGAGGCGGGCAGCGTAGATGGGGGCGCGCAGCGCGTGATACCCGGCCGCGTGCGCGTAGTGCCGGGCCACCCACGCCGCTGCGGTCTTCAGCTCTGCCGTCGACCGCAGCCACACGGGAATGACGTCCCGGCGTCGGGCGCCCATGAGCCGACCCAGGTAACCCGGACCGGCAGCCGCCGGATTCGGCTGGTCGACCACCACGGCGGCCGACGGGTCGCCCGACGGCTCCGCGGTCGGGTCGGCCGATCGGTCGGGGGTCGGGTCGGTGTGGGAGTCGGCCGACCCTGCGCGGGCGGACCGGGCCTTGCTGAGGTCGACCACGTCGGCGCCCGAGTCGGGCCCGGAGTCGGCTCCCATCTCGGCTTCGAGTCGGTTGAAGAGTTCGTTCTCATCGTCGTGATTCACTGAACGTTCCTCCCTGGGAACGGGGTTGGAAGGGGCCCGGACGGCGCTTTGGACGGCAGGCGTCCGGGCCCGCTGTGGTCAGGCGGCGCGCTGTTCCTCGGGGTAGGCGCAGGTGACGCACGTGCCGAGCGTGGGCGGGATGACGTATCCGGCATCGCGCTGGCACTGCGGGCAGGTTCGGCGGGCGAGCAACGCCAGAGCGAGCGCGCCCCACTTCCGCGACGTCATCGGCCGGACCGGCTTGGCCTGGTCGATGCGGTACAGGTGGGCGACCATGACCCCGGTCTTGCGGCGGGGTGAGCGACGCATGAGCTGCGCGGCGACGGGCTGTCCGCCGGGCCGCAGTCCGCGGGCGCGGAGCTGGCGGCGGGTGGCGTAGCCGTCCGGGGCGAGGCGCCACGGGTAGGTAGGGATTCCGTAGCGGGCGCCGGTCGGGTCGTAGCACTTCCCGTAGGCCGGCGACATCAGGCGACCATCCCTACGTCCAGAGCGGTACGGGCGCCGCGCCGTCCGGAGCGGCGGCCGGTGACGGTGGCGAATAGGCGGCCGAGCCCGGCCCGGCGGATCCCCGCCCGGCCCTGCTTCGCCGCATACATCGCCTCATCCGCCCGCCCCAGCAGCGCGGACAGGTCCTCACCGGGGAAGTCCGCGGCACGCACCCAGCCCAGAGAGACCGTGGTGCGCACCGCCGCGGGGTGTCCGTCGACCGGGCGGGCGAGCACACCGTGCAGTACCGCGAGCAGATCGCCCACGGTGCCGTGGCGGTCGATGACGACGGCGGCGAACTCATCGCCCCCGAGCCGCCCCGCCACACCCGAGGTGCCGACGTAGTGGGCCAGCCGCTGAGCGGTCGCCTGAAGGAGCGCGTCCCCAGCGGCGTGGCCGTGGGCGTCGTTGATGTGCTTGAAGCGGTCCACGTCCGCGAGGACCACCACCGCCCGCGGATCCCTCAGCAAGACCGCGGCGCGGCGAGTGAAGCCGTCGCGGGTCCGCAGCCCGGTGAGCGGGTCGCGGCGGGCGGTGTGCAGGCGACGGCGCAGCCAGTGCGCGTGCACGGCCCATCCGGCGGCGAGCGGCCCGGCCACGGCGAGAGCGGTTACGAGGGTGCTGCTCATGCCACGGCCCCCTCACGCTCGATGGGGTGCAGGAGCCGGCCGTCCGCGCGCTCGGCAAGCAGCGCGTCCCGCACCGTGCGGGAGTTGGCAGCCGAGCAGCGCAGCGCGGTCCGGATCGCCTCCGCGTTGATCGCCTCATCCGCCCAACCGGCGGTGGCCTCGCGGGCCTCGGCCAGCAGCTCCGCAGCCGTACGGGACGCTTTCGCCTTCGTGCTCGGCTTCCGGCCCTGGCGGCGCGGCTTGGGCGCCCCGGCCGTCGCGCCGCTCGCAGCCTCGGGCTCCGGCTCGGGTTGGGGCTGGGGCTCGGGAGCAGGGTCGACGGGGATCGTCGCGGGGGCCAGATCACCCAGCTTGAGCAGCACGCGGGTGCGGTGCGGGGTGTGCTTGCGCCACCGACGCCCGTACACCTCGCGCAGCTCGGCGCGGGCCAGCTGCCGCTCCTTCTCCCGCTCCAGCGCCTCGGTGTAGGAGGTGATCTCCCACAGCGTCATGCACCGCCACAGGGCAAACGTGGAAGGGAAGGCCAGCAGCCACCGGCCAAAACGGATCTTGTCCATCCGGCGGCCGGTCGCAGCACCGATGCGCACCGCGTAGATATGGGCGCCAATCTCGGAGAACACCACCCACAGCAGCGGCATCGTGCCGTGGGCCACCTTCGCCCACAGCCCATGCCCTGCCGCCACGTTCAGCCCGCAGGTGACCAGCGTCAGCGCCCAGGGCACGAACCGCACCCACGCCAGCGCCATGTCCATCCGGATCAACAGCAGATTGGCCACGGTGAACACCGGGATCGCCACATCGATACCGACCGGCAGCATCCACGGATCCCCGAACCCCCACCGGGCCGCAGCCTCCGACACCGCGTCGAACGACGCGATCAGCCCCAGGGCACCGACACCGGCCGCGGCGAGCGCGCCCAAACCGGCAAGCCCCATCTCCGGGCGCGTCAGCGGCGGCACCGCCGGCCGCTCCGTGATTGTCCAGGTGGTCATGTCGCACCCCCGCCCACCGGCCAGACCTTCGTTGCGGCCGTCACGGCCACCCGCACCGGGTGCGGGTGGTACTCCGGACCGGTGTCCTCGGTCCACTCCCACTCCGCGCTGTCCGCGAGCACGTAGCCGAGCGAGGCCAGAGCCTCCGCCCGCTGCTCCACACTCGGGATCTCCGGGGACGTGGGCCACGTGAAGGTGGGCCACTCGCTCAGCAGCCCAGTGATGACCACGAACAACTGCCAGCACGGACCGGCCGTCCGTGCCGGGACCGTTGTCCCGCAGCAGCGCAGACTCATCTGAGCCCGCAGCACCCGCCCGCTCACGCCGCCACCCCCTTGCGGACACGCGGCCGACGGCGGACCGCGGGGCGGCGCGTCAGCGGGGTGACGTTGAACAGCTCCGGTGCGAACGCCTCGATCGCCTCCGCGGCGACCCGGGACACGTCGTCCGGCAGGCTCGGGTGGTCGGCGAGGATGTCCCGAGCCGCGTCCAGACGAGCGGCCCGCTCCTCCTCACTCTCACCCTCGACACCCAGCCACAGCTCCAGCGGGGTGCCAAGCACGAGTTCAACGAACTCTGTGGCCGTAACAGCCACATGACCAGCAACGATGGCTTTCATGGGTCGGCTCCTCTCAGACGGGAAC
>NZ_JBSGZO010000086.1:0-24074 GCF_053611045.1 Streptomyces sp. NPDC054841
GGTACGGGACGCATCGCGCCCGTACCCGCCCTTTACGGTCGGTCCGCTACAGCACCTTGGAGAGGAATGCCTTGGTGCGGTCGTGCTGGGGGTTGGTGAGCACGTCGCGGGGGTTGCCGGACTCGACGACGACGCCGCCGTCCATGAAGACGAGCGAGTCGCCGACCTCGCGGGCGAAGCCCATTTCATGGGTGACGACGATCATGGTCATGCCGTCCTCGGCGAGGCCGCGCATGACGTCGAGGACGTCACCGACGAGCTCGGGGTCGAGGGCGGAGGTGGGCTCGTCGAAGAGCATCAGCTTCGGTTCCATCGCCAGGGCGCGGGCGATGGCGACGCGCTGCTGCTGGCCGCCGGAGAGCTGGGAGGGGTAGTTGCCGGCCTTGTCGCCGAGGCCGACGCGGTCCAGCAGACGGGTGGCGCGTTCCCGTGCCACGGCCTTGGTCTCGCCCTTGACCTGGACCGGGGCCTCCATGACGTTCTCCATGGCCGTCATGTGGGGGAACAGGTTGAAGCGCTGGAAGACCATGCCGATGTCGCGGCGCTTGAGGGCGACCTCGCTGTCCTTGAGCTCGTAGAGCTTGTCGCCCTTCTGGCGGTAGCCGACGAGCTCGCCGTCGACGGACAGCCGGCCGGCGTTGATCTTCTCCAGGTGGTTGATGCACCGCAGGAAGGTCGACTTGCCGGAGCCGGAGGGGCCGATGAGGCAGAACACCTCGCGGGGGGCGACTTCCAGGTCGATGCCCTTGAGGACTTCGATGTGGCCGAAGGACTTGTGGACGCCCTCGGCCTTCACCATGGCGGTCATGCCGTCACTCCCTTCGGGCGGCGTACCGAGAACACGGTGGCCTTGATCTTCTGCAGCGGGGTGGGCGGCAGGCTGCGGCTGGAGCCGCGGGCGTAGTAGCGCTCCAGGTAGTACTGGCCCACGCTGAGGACGGAGGTCATGATCAGGTACCAGGCGGCGGCCAGGAAGAGCATCTCGACGGGTGCGCCGGAGGTCTGGCCGATGTCCTGGGCCTGGCGGAACAGCTCGGAGAACTGGACCACCGACACCAGCGAGGTGGTCTTGAGCATGTTGATGACCTCGTTGCCCGTGGGGGGCACGATGACGCGCATGGCCTGCGGGATGACGATGCGGCGCAGGGTCTTGGTGTGGCTCATGCCCAGGGCGTGGGAGGCCTCGGTCTGGCCCTCGTCGACCGCGAGCAGGCCGGCCCGGCAGATCTCGGCCATGTAGGCGGCCTCGTTGAGGCCCAGGCCGAGCAGCGCCGTCAGGAGCGGCGTCATGAAGTCGGACCATTCGTCGCGGTAGACGGGTCCGAGGTTGATGTACTCGAAGACCAGGCCGAGGTTGAACCAGACGATGAGCTGGACCAGGACCGGGGTGCCGCGGAAGAACCAGATGTAGAACCAGGCGATGGAGGAGGTCACCGGGTTCTTCGACAGGCGCATGACGGCGAGCAGGATGCCGCCGACGATGCCGATCGCCATCGACAGCACCGTGAGCAGCAGGGTGTTGCCGACGCCGTCGAGGATGCGCGGGTCGAAGAAGTAGTCGGGGATCGCCCCCCAGTTGATCTTGCCCTGGGAGAAGGCGTAGACGATCGCGGCGAACAGCGCGATCGCGACGACGGCTGAGACGTACCGGCCGTAGTGGCGGACCGGAATGGCCTTGATGGCCTCAGGGCCCGCCGACGGCGGTGGCGGTGTGTCTTCCGCGTCCGTCTTCTTGATGTCAGTCACGTGGAGCCTTTCAGTGCTTCAGTGCCGAGTCAGATTCCCGTACCGGATCAGGAACCGCCGTTGATCTTGGCCTCGGTCACCGCGCCGTCCGCGACGCCCCACTTGGCGATGATCTTCTCGTACTCGCCGTTCTTGATGATCGCGTCCAGCGCGGCCTGGAGCGCGTCGCGCAGCTGGGTGTTGGACTTCGCCACCGCGATGCCGTACGGGGCCGCCTCGACCTGCTCGCCGACGATCTGGAAGTCGTTGCCGCCGCCCGAGGTCTTCACGGCGTACGCCGCGACCGGGAAGTCCGAGGAACCGGCGTCCGCGCCGCCGGCCCGCAGGCGGGTCTGGGCCTGCTGGTCGTTGTCGAAGGCCTCGATCGTGATCTTGCCCTTCTTGGCCTTCACGCACTTGGCGCTCTCGGCCTTGGCAAGGTCCTCGGAGACCGTGCCGCGCTGCACGACGATCTTCTTGCCGCACAGGTCGGCCCAGGTCTTGATGCCCTTGTCGGCGCCCTTCTTGGTGTAGATCGAGACACCGGCGGTGAAGTAGTCGACGAAGTCGACGCCCTCGCCGACCTTCTTGCCGGTCTCGGAGTCCACACCTTCCTGGCGGTCCTTGGTGTCGGTCATGGCCGACATCGCCATGTCGTACCGCTTGGAGCGCAGACCGGTGATCAGGGTGTCGAACGTGCCGTTCTCGAACTCGAACTTCACGCCGAGCTGCTTGCCCATCGCGTCCGCGATGTCCGGGTCGATGCCCACGACCTTGCCGGAGCCGTCCTTGAACTCCACCGGCGGGTACGCGATGTCCGAGCCGACCTTGACGACACCCTTGTCGCGGATCGACTGCGGCAGCTTGTCCGCCAGCGGAGCGGCCGACGTGGCGGCACCCTGCTCCTTGCCGCTGTTCGCGGTCTGGTCGCCACAGGCGGTCAGCAGCATGGAGCCGGCGACCGCGATCGCGCCGGCCGCGACAAGGCGGGACATACGGGTCCGCGCGGCGGTGGAGCGGCGGGTGGTGCTTGCGGTCATGGTCGGGTTCCTCCGGCGAAGTGTGGGAGTTGCCTAGGTCGGGCACACAACAGCGAGTGTCGCGACCTTGTGTGATTACGGCATCTTGCCATTCGGACCCACATATTCAGGGGGCTCCGCATGTCAAAATCGGATAACGGGTGACCCCCGAACTACGACAGGCCGGTACATCCGGACCGGACCATGCCGCACCATCTGCGGTTTTATGGTCTTCCGGCCGGAAGATCTTCGGTCTGTCTCATCATGCGGACAGGATTCATGGTGCGTTTCACCGCCCGTTCCTGACTTGTCAGCATATGCCGCTATGAGTCGTGTCACCGAGCGGTCACTGAGCGACCAATGGACTCGTCAGCGGTTCCGTCCGTCCGGTATGAAGGATCCTTACACCCCTCATCCGGGGCTCAGGGCGCGTTGTGCGGCGCGCCCGCGCGTACGTACCTCCCCCTGACGGGCGGGCCAACCGCCTAGTACAGGGAACGTGCGCGGTGCCCGCCCACCCCTCCTCAACCAGGAGCGGCCACCCTCAACTGATGAAGACTTAAGGGGTCAAACCACATGGCAGCGGAGATCGTCAATCCTCGCAGCGACGGCGGTGCGGAGAGTGCTCCCGGGGATACCGGTGAGCCCTTCGATCCGGCCTTCGCGCTGCACCGCGGCGGCAAGATGGCTGTGCAGGCCACTGTGCCCGTGCGGAACAAGGACGACCTGTCCCTCGCGTACACCCCGGGCGTCGCCAAGGTGTGCACCGCGATCGCCGAGCAGCCGGAGCTCGTCCACGACTACACCTGGAAATCGCAGGTCGTGGCCGTTGTGACGGACGGCACGGCTGTGCTCGGACTCGGTGACATCGGCCCGGAAGCCTCGCTCCCCGTGATGGAGGGCAAGGCGATTCTGTTCAAGCAGTTCGGCGGCGTGGACGCGGTGCCGATCGCGCTCGCGACCACGGACGCCGACGAGATCGTGGAGACCGTCGTCCGGCTCGCCCCGTCCTTCGGCGGAGTGAACCTGGAGGACATCTCGGCACCGCGGTGCTTCGAGATCGAGCGCAAGCTCCAGGAGCGGCTCGACATCCCGGTCTTCCACGACGACCAGCACGGTACGGCGATCGTCACTCTCGCGGCCCTGCGCAACGCGGCGAAGCTGACCGGCCGGGGTCTGGGCGACCTGCGCGCCGTCATCTCGGGAGCCGGCGCGGCGGGTGTCGCCATCGCGAAGTTCCTGCTGGAGGCCGGGATCGGCGATGTCGCGGTCGCCGACCGCAAGGGCATCGTCAGCCGGGACCGCGAGGACCTCACGCCGGTGAAGCGCGAGCTCGCCGAGATCACGAACCGCGCGGGTCTCTCCGGCTCGCTGGAGGCCGCGCTGGCCGGAGCCGACGTCTTCATCGGCGTCTCCGGCGGTACGGTGCCGGAGCCGGCGGTCGCCTCGATGGCGAAGGACGCGTTCGTCTTCGCCATGGCCAACCCGAACCCGGAGGTCCACCCGGACGTGGCGCACAAGTACGCCGCGGTCGTGGCCACGGGCCGGAGCGACTTCCCGAACCAGATCAACAACGTGCTCGCCTTCCCGGGCATCTTCGCGGGGGCCCTCCAGGTCCGTGCGTCCCGGATCACGGAGGGCATGAAGATCGCGGCGGCGAACGCGCTGGCGGACGTGGTGGGCGACGAGCTCGCCGCGGACTACGTGATCCCGTCGCCGTTCGACGAGCGGGTCGCCCCCGCGGTCACCGCGGCCGTCGCCGCGGCGGCCCGTGCGGAGGGCGTCGCCCGCCGCTGATGTTCTCCCCGGGGGCCGACGTCCCCGGACCTCCACGGTCCCGGCCGCCCTGTGGCGCCCGGGACCGTGGCGTTTGCGGTGTGCTGCCGGGGCAAAGAGGGTGTGCGTCACACCCGTGTGCGGTTCCGCCGCGCACCGGTCCGCCCCTATCGTCAAGGTCATGTTCGCTGCCTACGCCGCCCGCATCGACCGTGACCAGCCGCTGAGCGGCCTCGAACTGGGGGAACGCCCCGCTCCTGAGGCACCGCCCGGCTGGACGGTCGTCAACGTCAAGGCCGCCTCGCTCAACCATCACGATCTGTGGTCGCTGCGCGGCGTCGGTCTGTCCGAGGACAAGCTCCCGATGATCCTCGGCTGCGACGCCGCCGGCGTCGACGCGGACGGCAACGAGGTGGTGCTCCACTCGGTCATCGGCCAGACCGGTCATGGCGTGGGCCCGCGTGAGCCCCGCTCCATCCTCACCGAGCACTACCAGGGAACCTTCGCCGAGCAGGTCGCCGTGCCCGTGTGGAACGTCCTGCCCAAGCCGAAGGAGCTCTCCTTCGAGGAGGCCGCCTGCCTCCCCACCGCCTGGCTGACGGCGTACCGCATGCTCTTCACCAACGCCGGAGTGCGGCCCGGGGACTCGGTCCTCGTGCAGGGCGCGGGCGGCGGTGTCGCGACCGCCGCGATCGTTCTGGGCAAGGCGGCGGGACTGCGGATGTACGCGACCAGCCGCGACGAGGCCAAGCGGAAGCGGGCGGTCGAGCTCGGCGCGGTCGACGCCTTCGAGCCGGGGGCGCGGCTGCCGCAGCGCGTGGACGCCGTCATGGAGACGGTCGGCGCGGCCACCTGGTCGCATTCGGTCAAGTCGCTGCGCCCGGGCGGCACGCTGGTGATCTCCGGCGCGACGAGCGGCGACCGGCCCTCGCACGCCGAGCTGACCCGGATCTTCTTCCTGGAGCTGAAGATCGTCGGCTCGACGATGGGCACGAAGGACGAGCTCGAGGATCTGCTCGCCTTCTGCGCGGCGACCGGGGTGCGCCCGGTGATCGACGAGGTGCTGCCGCTGGACCGGGCGCGGGAGGGCTTCGAGAAGATGGCGTCCGGTGAGCTGTTCGGGAAGATTGTCCTGACGAACTCTTGATGGTTCGTCAGATGTCTTGATGGGATCTCCGGCACTGCCGTCGCGCCGTGCCGGAGGTCGCCATGCACCGCCTTCTTGCGTTTGCCGCCTGCTCTGTCGTCCTGGCCGCGGGGACACCGCCCGCGCATGCGGACGGCCCGGCGCCGGGCATACCCCGGCTGACCGACGACCGCGGGCGGGTCCTGACGCTGCGCGGCTGGAACGTCGAGGACAAGACCCACCGCGGCGACCAGGCCCTGTCCGCCATCGCCGAGAAGCACTTCCGCGACATGCGGGCGCAAGGGTTCGACTTCGCCCGGCTGCTGGTCTTCTGGGACGACCTGGAGCCGGTGCGCGGCCGGTACAGCGAGACGTACCTGCGGAAGATCGAACGTGTTCTGGACTGGGCCGAGAAGTACGACATCCAGGTTCTGATCGACGCCCACCAGGACGTCTTCGGGCCGGCGTTCGGGCATCGCGGCATACCGGAGTGGGCGACACGGACCGACGGGCTGCCGTTCACCCCGCACCCGGACGACTGGTTCGCCGAGTACTTCGAGCCTGCCGTGCAGCGGGCCTTCACACATTTGTACGAGGACGAGGACCTGCGGCGGGCCCAGGCGCGTATGTGGCGCGTGCTGGCCGGCCGTTTCGGGGAGCATCCCGCGGTCATCGGCTACGACCTCATCAACGAGCCGATGGGTGAGCTGCGGGAGGGCGAGGACCTGCCGGCCGCGGCTCGCCGTATCGAGCGGGACCAGCTCACCACGATGTACAACCGCCTCGCGGACGCGGTCCGTTCCGTCGATGACGACAACTGGGTCTTCGTGGAGCCGACCCCGATCGTCGGCGAAGGCGTCCCGACCGGCCTGGGGAAGATCAAGGATCCCAAGGTCGTGTACGCCCCGCACTTCTACAACACCGCGATGGAGGCGGGTGCGGACTACGACCCCTCGGCCGGCTGGATCGAGTCGTACGAGGCCGCGGTCACCGCTTACCCGAAGAAGTACCGCGTCCCGGTGGTCGTGGGGGAGTGGGGCCCGCTCAACAACTCCCTCCCGAACATGGCCCGCTTCTACCGTGACGCGCTGGCCTCGCTCGCGCGCTACAGCTCGGGGTGGGCGGGTTACGTGTGGTGTTACGGGGGCGGGTACTGCGCGGTGGACGGGCAGGGCCGCTTCCGTACGAACAAGGAGCAGACGGCGGCGCCGTACGCCCGGGCGGTCGCCGGGGTGGTGCGCGAGGAGAACTGGGACCCGTCCAGCGGTACGTACCGGCTGTCGTACGACGCGCGGGGCCACGTCACAGAGCTGTCGCTGCCGCCGAGCGCGAGGGGGTGGCGGGTCGCGGTGTCCGGCGGTGTGCGGCTGGGGGACCGGGTGTACGCGAAGCCGGGAGCGCGGGTGACGGTGACGGTCGGCCGGGGGTGACGGCCCCGGCGGCGGGGCCGTGCGCACATCCGCCGGCGTTGCCCGGCCCTGCCCTTCGGCCCCGCGCTCCGGGGCCGGTCGCCGGGAACCGGTCAGCTCCCGCCGTGCAGCAGCGCGGCGATGTGCGCTGCCGCCGTGGAGAGATGGCGACGGGCCTCGCCCAACTGGGCCGGTGTCACGCCGTGGTCGCGAGCCGCGTCGCGGATGTCGTCGCGGAAGCGGTCGAGGAGGCGCTCCAGATCGCGGGCGGGGTCGCCCGTGCCGGGAGTGTCCTTCCCCCAGTCGGGGTCCGCGCCGGACGGGTCCGGCTTGACGTACGGGGGCCACGCCGTGCCGCGGGCCATACCGCCCAGCTGGGAGGTCAGTTCGGCGAGTCCTTCCCGCAGGCCGGTCGGCCAGTCGCCGCGCACGAAGTGCCCCTGCACCTGGTCCTGGACCTGACGGGCGATCCGCTGGATCTCCTCCCGTGCCTGCTCCTGCGCCTCCTTGGCCTGGCGGCGCGCGGTCTTCGCGTCCTCGCGGGCCCGGCGGGACTCGTCCTTCGCCCGGCGGGCCTGCTCCTTCCACTCCTCCCTCGCGCGCCGCAGCTCCTCCTTCGCGGCCCGCCACGCCTCCTTGTCGCCGAAGTCGCCGAAGTCGCCGAAGCCACCGGGCTCGCCGGAGTCACCCGAGGGCGGCTGCCCCTTGCCGGTGTGCCCCGTGCGGTGCCGGTTCTCCGTCGCCGCGGCCCGCATCTCGCTGCGAAGCTTCCCCGCCGCGCCCCGCACGTCGTCGCGGATCTCCGCGGCGAGTTCGGAGACGGACTCGCGGATCTCCAGTTCGAGGTCGGCCAGTTCCCCGCTGCGGCCGGCCAGTTCCTCGCGGCCGGCGTCGGTGATCGAGTACACCTTGCGGCCGCCTTCGGTGGCGTGCGTGACCAGGCCCTCGGCCTCCAGCTTGGCCAGTCGCGGATAGACGGTGCCGGCGGACGGTGCGTACAGCCCCTGGAAGCGCTCCTCCAGCAGCCGGATCACCTCGTAGCCGTGGCGCGGGGCCTCGTCCAGGAGCTTCAGCAGATACAGGCGGAGGCGGCCGTGGGCGAAAACGGGCGGCATGTCAGAGCACCTTCCCTGTCTTGTCGGACGAGCCGTTCGAGCCGTTCGAGCGGTTCGGGCCGCTCAAGCCGTCCGGGGCATCCGGGGCATTTGGGTCGTCCGGACCGCCCGGGTCGTACGTGTCGTACGGATCGTCCGTCTGCGGCGGGCGTCGCAGCAGGGCGATGGCCCCGGTGACGGTCGTGGCCTTGAGTGTGCCTTTGCCGGACCCGAGCGTGCCGGTGATCTTCTTGGCCCCCCACTGTCCGCTGACCCGCAGGTCCTCGAAGGCGTTGGACACGGCCCCGCTCGTGGTGTTGGCCTCGACGCGCGCGTCCGCGGGGTGCGGCAGCCGGATCGCGACCTCGCCGGAGACGCTGGTGACCCGGATGTCCGTGGGCGTCCCGTCGACGTCGATGACCATGTCGCCGCTGACGGAGTCCGCCCGTACGGACGAGCCCGCGCCCTCGATCACGGTCAGATCCCCGGAGACGGAGCTGAAGCGCAGATCGCCGGTGACCGACTGCGCCTCCAGGCTGCCGGAGACCGTCTCCGCGCGGACCGTGCCGGACAGCCCGACGATCGTGGTGTCGCCGCTGATGCCGCGTACGTCCGTGCGCCCCCGGATGCCGGAGACGACGGCCCCGGCGCCGACGACGCCGACCTCCACGGTCGCCGCGGCGGGGACGGCGAGGGACACCACGGCGTTGCGCTGCCAGCCCTTGCGGTCGAGCAGCTTGAGGAAGCCCTTCCAGGGCAGGTCCTCGTAGGCGACGGAGAGTGTGGAGCCGTTGCGCGTCACGATCAGCGGCGGGCCGTCCAGCTGGGTGACCTCGAGGCGCGCGGAACTCTCGTCGGTGCCCACGACGTTCACCGTTCCATTGGCGATGCGCACACTGAGGGCCGTGACGGGCTCGTCGAAGGTGAGCTTCTTCGGCTCGGCGACTTCCCACGTCGGGTCTGGCATGGTGCTGACCTCCTCGGGCCTGGACGCAACATATCGCGTCTCATCAACAACACGATATATCGCGGATATGGGAAGTCAAGGGTGGTCCTGTGTCCTCGGGTCCGTCCGGTGGATCAAACTGGGCGGACCATCGCGGCAAAGGGGGGCGAAGTGGCCTAGCGTGTGGGGCATGAACGCGACATCCGCGGGCGCCCTGCTGCTCTGCCGGGCCGAGCCGGCCGCGGTATGGCCCTCGGTCCCTCTGCTGCGTGAGCGGCTCCTGCCGGCTGCGGCCGGCGACGGCTGGAGCGTGCTCGTCCCGGAGGGCACGCCCTGGCTGAGCGGCGCGGAACCGGTCGAGCGGGTCCTCTCCGGATGGGCCGCGGCGCTCGCGGTCGGCGCGAACTGGCCCGTGCTGGCCCTGTGGTGGGACGCGAACCGGGCCGGCTTCACCCTCGCCGCGGGCTTCCGCCGCACCGTCGGCTACGTCTGGCTCGCGGACGGCACCCCGGTCGGTGAGGACGAGGCCATGCGTACGTTCGCGGCCCGGCTCGGGCTCGACCCGGTCCTGGACGTCCAGGACCTGGAGCCGCTCACCCGCCCCGACCGCGAAGCGGACGGCCGCGCCCGGCTCCGGGGGCTCATCGCCGTACTGTCCCGCACCGGCCTCAGCCTGCCCGCGGGCCTCGCCCCCGGCGAGCCGGCCGACCGCCTCCGTGCCGCCGCCCGGCTCCTCGCGGAGACCGGGCAGGTCGAGGAGGAGGAAGCGCACGGCCGGCGCGATGCCGTACGGGCGGAGCCCGGCGTCTCCCGGCGCCTTCCGGGGGCCCGGGCGCTGGCCGCGGCGCAGATCGCCGCCGGCCTGCCGCTGACCGCGTGGGGGCTGGCCCGCCGCAGCGCGGGCTGGACCACGGCCGGCGCCATTCTGCTGGTCCACGGCCTGCTCGGCCTGGCCAGGACCCGCGCCTGAGGCGCGGCCCGGCGAAGGCGCGGTCAGCAGACCCCGGCGGTCGCGGAGGGGGCGAGGACACCCGTGCCGGACGGCCCGCGGGCGGTCGCGGACGGGGCGAGGGCACCGGTGCCGGAGGGCCCTCGGGCCGTCGCGGACGGAGCGAGAACAGCCGCCAGGACGCCCGCCCGGACGGCTCCGCGGGACGCCGCGGACGCGAGCCCCTTACCCGTCTTACCCGTCCTCTGTTCGTCCTCTACTCGTCCTCTACTCGTCCTCGTCCTCGTCGTCGAGGCGCCTCTATTCGTCCTCGTCCTCGTCGTCGTCGAGCCGCGCCAGCCAGGTGGCCAGCCGCTCGACCGGAACCTCGAAGTCGGGGTTGAGATCGACGAACGTGCGCAGCTGTTCGGCGAGCCACTCGAAAGTGACCTCCTCCTCGCCGCGCCGCTTCTCCAGTTCCTCGATGCCACGGTCGGTGAAGTACATGGGAACAAGCGTAGGACGTGGCCGGCGAGCCCTTCCCGCATCCCCCTGTGCACGGGCGCCCCGGGACCCCGAGGGGCCGCGGGTCCCGGGGGCAAGATCCCCACGTGCCTCCCGCCGGCCCCGTTCAGAACCGGTCCGCCCCACCCCGGCGTCCTGCTCCGTGTACCTCCCATCGGCTCCGTACGGGGGCTAATCTGCGGGGAGTTGGGGGAACGGGGGTTGCCATGGGTGACAGTGAGGCCCGCATCACGCGCATCGTGCTGCCGGACGGCACACCGGTCTGGGCGCGCATCTCCGGCGCCGAGGAGCTGGAGCGCCCAGGTACGCCGGCGGGGCTGTCGTACAGCGACGTCGGATTCGCCGAACAGGTGCAGGCCAGGGTCGAGAGCCTGCAGGGTGTCGTGACCGGTGTCGCGCGCTCGCTCGCGGAGCCCCTGCGGGCCGTGCGGCCGGACGAGGTCAGCGTCGAGTTCGGCATCGAGCTCACCGCCAAGGCGGGCAAGGTCGTCGGGCTGCTCGCGGACGGCGAGGCGAAGGGCGCCATCAAGGTCACGCTCACCTGGAACGGCGGTCCACCCATTGACACGCCGTCCACGCCGTCCACGCCGTCCCCACCGCCCACGCCCCCCGTGCCCGCCCAGGCCGCCACCCCGCCCATGCCCGCCGCCCCGCCACCGGGCGCATCCCCCGGCGCGGCGGCGCACCCGGACGGGGCCGCCCCGTCCGGCGGCGGCGGATCATGACGGACGGGTCGGTGCGGGGCGCAGGGGGCGTCCCCGATCACACACGCCGTGCGCTGCTGAACCTCGTGATGGCCGCGACCGTACGAGTCCATGGGAACCAGCCGGGGTATGCCCCTGACGGATCCGGCGGCGGCTTCCTGGGGAGCGGCTTCTTCATCGCCCCGAGCTGGGTCCTCACATGCGCGCATGTGGCGATGCGGGGGGAGGGGCGCGCGGTGAACGTGGTCTTCGAGACGGGACCCGGCAGCGGCGAGACCACCGTCGCCGGCACGGTGGTCGCCGCCCTGCCCGAGAACCCGGGCAGCCGGCCGGCGTACGGCCCGCCCGCCGGCTGGCCCCCGCCCGACCTCGCGCTCATCCGGCTGCTGCGGCCCGTCGAGCACGCCTGTGTGTACGTCACCGAGCGCCCGACGGCCCTGCTCGAAGGCGGCACGGTCCACTACGCGGGCTGGACCGTCGTGGACGGAGAGCCCAAGCGGCTCACCGGGCGGTGCGAGGTCATGGGGACCTACGGCGGCTGGGCCGACGCCGACGAGCAGATCCGGCTCGACGGGGACTGGCTGGTTCCCGGCGTCTCCGGCTCGCCGGTCGTCGATCTCGCACGTGGCGAGGTCGTCGGCGTACTCAAGTCACGTACCGACGGCGGTCAGGGCGGCACCTCCATCGGGGTCGAGCGACTGCGCTCGCTGCCCGTGCCCACCGCGGCGGTCGCATCCGAGTCGGACGACACCTATCAGGCCGTCTTCCACGCACATGACCGCTACCACGCCGACCGGCACACCAGCCCCGTGGGAACCGACCACACCTGGGCCGACGCACAGAGCGAACTGCGCGCGGGCGCCGGCCGCGCGCTCAATCCGCAGCAGCGCATCGACCTGCTCGGACGGCTCGCCGAGTTCCCGCCCCCGGTCAGCACCCGCAGCCTCCTCGACCAGCTCGAGCGGCTCCCGGGCAGCCATCCGCGCGACCACCGTCCCGCTCCGCGCGGCTGGCGCGACGGGCTCGGCGCGCTGTACGACGCCCGGGGCGGGGACAGCGCGCTGGAGCTGGTCCTGCGCTACTGCATGAGCGTCATCGCCGCCGACCGGCCCTATGCCACACCGTCCACCATCACTGCGGAAAAGTCCCTGTGGGAGTGGGTGAAGCGGATCGCCGAGGAACGCCTCTCCCGGGAGTTCCGCAACGAGCTCACTCTGCTCTGGCACACCGGCCGCCACCGCCCGGACCACGAACACCAGCGGGCGCCCCTGTCCCTGCACGATCCGGCCCGGCGCGCGGACGAACGCCCCTTCGTGCTGCTGGAGCTGGAGCCGCGCGGCTGGGAACGGGACCGCTACGACTGGCGCATCGGCGTCTCCCGCCACACCGGGGACGTCCTGCCGGTCGCCGAGGACAGCCACGGCACCGCACTCGAAGCGCTCGCGGCGCGGATCGCCGCGCCGCTGACCGAGGCGTTCCGGCGGTGCGACGAGCCGGACAGTCCCGCCGTCCTCCAGGTCGCCGTGGTCCGGGCGCTGCTCGGCCTCGATGTCGACAGGTGGCACGCACCGCCGGACGGGCCGCCGCTCGGGGTGGCGCGCCCCGTGGTCGTCCGCTGCTCCGACCTCCCGCCCCCGCTGACGGACGACGAGGCGGCGGAGCGCCTGGCGCGCTGGAACCGTACGCGGAACGCACTGATACGGTCCGCGGTCGTCGACTGCGAGGACGGACTGCGGGTACCCGTACCGGAGGCGGCGGAGCTGCGTTCGCTGGCGCACGGGACGGTGCCGGTGCTCTGCCGGTACGGCGCCGGGCCGGAGCCGGACGACGCCGCGGGGCTCGTGCGGGTGCTCGACGGCGGCTTCGGAGTCGCCCTCTGGCGGCGCGCCAACGGCAGGCCGGACACGGTCTGCACGGAGTTCCACCGACGGTCGGCCGACACCGTCGCCGAGGCGGCGACCGCCGACCAACTGCCGCGGAAGGTGCATGAACTGAGACGGGGGGTGCATGCGGGCCGTACGGAGACGTACTGGTCGGACGGGGTCGCGCTGTTCTACGACGATCCGCACCATCCGCTGCCCGGCTCCGGCCAGTTCCTGGAGGCGCCGTGAACCGCGCGGCCGGTCATCCCCTTACGGGGGGTACAACGGATCGCTACCGTAAGGCACGTTCGGCTGCTGCCCCCTGCGGACGAGTGACGACGAGGAAGACGCTATGAGCGAACCCAGCGAGTGGCTCATCTACCGAGGGGCCGGCGAACCTCACGAGGGCATCGAGCACCTGCCGCCACCGCCGCCCTGGCGGGACTTCGCGGGCCGCCACGCGGCCGGCGCGGACGGCGAGCCGGGCGAGCACACGGACGGCTCGGCCGACCGCAGGCTCGGCGGCTACCGGCATGTGGCCGAGCTGCACCGGCCGGGCGCCGAGGAGCTCGAAATGATCAACGCTGCGCTCTATCTGCGGCGTCCGCTGCTCGTCACCGGAAGCCCGGGCGCGGGCAAGAGCACGCTGGCCCACTCCGTCGCCCATGAGCTGGGTCTCGGCAGGGTGCTGCGCTGGCCCATCGTCAGCCGGTCCACCCTCCAGGACGGGCTGTACCACTACGACGCGATCGCCAGACTCCAGGACGTCCAGATCGCCGCGCACAGCGCCGCGCGGGAGCCCGGGTCCGGACTGGCCGACGACATCGGCAGCTACATCCGGCTGGGCCCGCTGGGCACCGCTCTGCTGCCCGCGGACCGGCCGCGCGTCGTGCTCATCGACGAGCTGGACAAGAGCGACATCGACCTGCCGAACGACCTCCTCAATGTGCTGGAGGAGGGCGAGTTCGGCATCCCCGAGCTGGAGCGGATCGCCGACCGGCTGCCGGACGGCCGGGCCGAGGTCCTCACCGACGACGGCACGAAGGCGACCGTGACGGGCGGCCGGGTGCAGTGCCGGGCGTTCCCGTTCGTCGTCCTCACCAGCAATGGTGAGCGCGATTTCCCGGCGCCCCTGATGCGCCGCTGCATCCACCTGGAGCTGGGCCGCCCCGACCATCAGCGGCTCGCCACCTTCGTACGCGCCCACCTCGGCGACGAGGCGGCACGCTCCGGCGAGGATCTCATCGCCCACTTCCTGGAGCGCTCGCGCAGTGAACTCCTCGCCACCGACCAGCTGTTGAACGCCATCTATCTCACCGACGCCGCCGCACCGGCCGGCCGCGACCGCCTGGCCGACCTGCTCATCCAGCGACTCGACCGGCCGAGGTGATCCTCTGATGCCCGACGCAAGCGCACGGCACGGACCCGCCGGCCCACCAGTGGACGACGGGGCGCGGTCGTACGACGGCGGGCTGCTGCCCGCGCTCGTCGCCCGGCTGCGCGAAGCCGGCCTCGACCCCGACGCCGAGCAGCTCTGCGACGCCCTCTGGCTGGCTCGGTGGACCCGGCGCCCGGAGCCACCGCCGGCGCCCGGTACGGAGCCCGGCACGATCCGCCCGGGCCCGCAGGAGGGGGCGACGCCGTCGGCCGCCGCCTCACGGGCCCCCGCCGCGGCCCCGGACGCGCCGGACGACGACACCCCCGCGCCCCCGCCGGACGTGATGGGCGACGACCGGCGTATCGCCCTGTACCCCGTACCGCGCCAGGAGGCGCCGGCCACGGCCCGCGAGACCGGATCCGCCGCGCTCACCGTCGGCGTACCGGCCGCCCCCACGCTCCCCGCGCCGCTCGAACTGCAGCGCGCCCTGCGCCCGTTGCAGCGCTACCGGCCCGCAACGCCGCCGCTGCGCACCACCCTGGACGAGAACGCGACCGCGGAGGAGAGCGCCCGCGCGGGCGGGCTGATCATCCCGGTGTTCCGCGGCGTCTCACGGGCGGACGCGCTGCTGCAGTTCGTCATGGACGCCTCCTCGTCGATGCGCGTGTGGGACCGGCTGTTCGGCGAACTCCAGCAGATCTTCGGCCAGTTGGGAGCCTTCCGGGATGTCCAGGTGCGCTATCTGCACCAGGGGCCCGACGGATCACCCGTGGTCAGCCGCAGTCTCGACGCGGCCGCCGCGCCGCTGCACTCCGCCGACCGGCTCAGCGATCCCACGGGCCGCCGCGTCACCGTCCTGCTCAGCGACTGCGCGGGACCCCTGTGGCACAGCGGACGCGCCCACCGGCTGCTGCACCACCTGGCCCGGCAGGCGCCCGCCGCCGTCGTGCAGCCCCTGCCGCAGCGTCTGTGGAGCCGTACGAGGCTGCCCGTCACCTACGGTGTGCTCTCCCGCGGCGAAGGCATCGCCGGCGCGGCCGTCCTGAAGGTCACCGACGAGGCGGCGGTGCCGCCCCGGCAGGTCCACGGCGAGCTGCCGGTCCCCGTACTGCCGCCGGTCGCCGGCGCGCTCGGCGCCTGGGCCAGGCTGCTGTCGGGCACCGGGGCGGGCCGGGTCTCCGGCGCGGTCGGCTGGGTGCGTACGGACCATCCCGCCGCGCCGGCCGCCCGCACCGGCCCGAGGCCCTCCTCCCTCCGGCTGGTCAGCGCCTTCCGGTCGGCGGCCTCCCCGGCCGCAGGACAGCTCGCGGTCTATCTGGCCGCGGCCCCGCTGTATCTGCCCGTCATGCAGCTGGTGCAGCGGACGATGCTGCCCGACTCGGGACCCTCCGAGCTCGCCGAGGTGCTGCTGAGCGGACTGCTGTCACGCGCCAAGGGCGACGGCCGGGACGACGGACAGTGGTACGAATTCGCCCCGGGCGTCCAGGAGGCGCTGCTCGGACCGCTGGGGCGGGACGAGGCGCTGCTCGTGCTCAAGCACTGCTCGGAGTACATCGAGCAGCGCTTCGGCAAGGGCGGGCCGAACTTCCCGGCCCTCGCCCTCGCCCAGCTGGACGACGGCAGGCACAGCCCGTACCCGCCCGGCGGCCCGGACGACGACGGCGGCGAGAACGGTGACAACGGCGAGAGCGGCGAGAACGGCAAGCAGCGCGTTCCGCACCCCTTCGCCGAGGTCGCGGCGCGGGTCCTGGAACGGTTCATGCCGCTTCCCGAGCAGTTCGCGCCGTACGGGAGCGTCGAGCGGCCCGACCCCGGCCGGACGGCGCACGCCGCGGTGGAGCGTGCCCGCACCCTGCTGCGGCAGTTCGAGGCGGACGGCATGGTGCAGTACCTGATGGACGCGGTACAGCTGCTGCGGGGCGCCACGGAACGCGATCGGCGGGCGAGCTCCGACCCCGAGCTGTGGGCGGAGTTCGCGCGCTGCCTGCTGCGGCTGTGGGAGGTCCAGGGCGGCAGCGAGCTGCTGCGGGAGGCCGAGCGCGCGGCGGAACGGGCCTCGGCGTATCCCGGTGCCGTACGCGAACGGGCCGTCCTGGCCAAGGTCCTGCACGCCGCGGCCGACGACCGGCGGCGCCGCGGCGACCGGCGCGGCGCGCTGGAGCTGCTGCGCCGCGCCGACCGTGAGTACACGGCGGCCTGCGCCGCGCCCGGTCTCGACTCCGCGGACGCCCTGCGGCTCACCCTGGAACGGGTGCGCGCGCTGGAGGCCCAATGGCGCCTCGGCGGTGACACCGCCCTGCTGCAGGGTGCCGTCGGCATGCTGGAGGCCTTCGCCGACGTCTGGCCCGACCAGGAGAACCGGCCGGTGAGTCTGCCGCTGGCACACGGCAGGACGCTGCTGCGGCTCTCCGGGGCGACGGCCGACGCCGAGCAGTCCCTGGTGTACGCGGGGCAGGCGGCGCGTTCGCTGCGCAAGGCGTTCGTCGCGGACGGCGGCGGGCAGACCGCGGGCGGCCGCCGGCAGATCCTGCTGGACCTGGTGGACGCCCTGCTGCGGTCCGGCGACGGTGTGGACGAGGCCGAGACCCTGATCGAGCAGGCGCTCGAGACGGTCCATGAGCCGCGACTGCGCGCGTCGCTGCAGACGAGGGCGGGCCGGGCCGGTGTCCACCAGTACGACCGGTCCGGTGATCCGGCCCGGCTCGAACGGGCCGCCGAGTCGTTCTCCCGCGCCGCGCGCGGCGTCCCGCGCGACTCCCGGGCGCATGCCGATCTGCTCGCCGAGTGGGGCAGCGCCCTGTTGCGCCGCGCGGAACTGGCGGACGGCCGGGCGCACATCGGCACAGCGGTCCGGGTGCTGCGGGACTGCCGTACGGAGACGGCGGCGGGCAGCGCGCACCAGGCCGAGCGGCTGCTGATGCTGGGCCGGGCGCTGATGCTGCGGCACCGGGCGTCGGACGACCGGGTGGACCTGCGCGAGGCCGAGTATCTCTTCGGGCTCGCGGCGCAGGAGGCGCGCGATCCGCTGCTCGCGGCGGACTGCTGGCTGGAGCTCGGCAGGTCCCATCTGGCCGCGTACGAGAGCCTGGGCAGACCCGCCCGGCTCGACGAGGCGGCCGAGGCGTTCCGCGGCGCCGCGGAGTCCGCCCGGGCGGCCGAAGCGGAGCTGGAGAATCCACAACTGCGCGAAGACGCCGTGGTGTTGGGTGCTAGGGCCAACCACTGGCGGGGTAGGACGTATGAGGAGGCGGGCCGGCCGAGGGCCGCACGTGAGGCGTACCGGGCCGCCGCCCGGGAGTGGCGCAAGCTGCCGGACGGCGGCGGAGCGGAAGGCGCAGCCACCGCGGAGCGGCTGGCCGAGCTGGAGCGATGAGCGCGGGTCCGCGGCACACGGGCGCGGACACGGCAACGGGGAGGCGTGATGAGCGAGTCGGTGCACAAGGGCGCGGCGGGAGCGGACGAGCCACGGGGCGAACTGCCCGATCTGCTGGGCCTCGACCTGGAGGAGCTGCGGACGCTGGACCACCCGGTGCTCTCCGAGGTGCTGGAGGATCTGCGGGGCCGCGCCGAGCGGCCGCGGGAGATGCTCTGGGGCTTCACCAACGCGTTCTGAGCCGCACGGTTTCGGCCCGGGACTCCGTCGAACAGGACAACCTTCCCTGGTGCGGGTTTGCCCGACGGGCCCGCCAGGGATACTCGCCTCGGACCGGCAACGGGGGCCGTCCCACGGTACGTGAAGCATGGGGGTGCCGGAGTGTCTCGTCGGACGATGCCCCGTGTGCCGTTCGGGCAGTTCATCGTCAAGGCGCACGGCCGCTGCAATCTGGCCTGCCGGTACTGCTACCTCTACGCGGGCCCGGACCGCACCTGGCAGGACCGGCCCGCGGCCGCGTCGCCCGCGGTCCTCGACCGCACCGCGGCCCGGATCGCCGAGCACGCCGAGGCGCACGCCCTGCGTGAACTCTCGCTCGTCCTGCACGGCGGCGAGCCGCTGCTCGCGGGCGCCGGGCGGCTCGCGGCCTTCACCGAGCTCGTACGCGACCGGGTGCCGGCGCGCTGCACGGTCCACGCCACCGTGCAGACCAACGCGACCCTGCTCACCGACGCCCGCGTCAGCACCCTCGCCCGCCACGGCGTACGCATCGGTCTCAGCCTCGACGGCGGCCTGGCCGCGCACAACACCCGGCGCACCGACCACGCGGGACGGCCGTCCTGGCCCGCCGCCTCGCGCGGGGCCCGGCTGCTCGCCGAGCGCCATCCGGACGCGTACGCGGGCATCCTCACGGTCGTCGATCCGCGGACCGACCCCGTCGAGATGTACGAGTCGCTGCTCACGCTCGAGCCCCCGGCCGTGGATCTGTTGCTGCCGCACGGCAACTGGACGAGTCCGCCGCCGGGGCTCGGGGCGCCTGCGGGCTTCGCCCCCGGACCCCCGGCACGGCCTTCGGCCGTGCCCTCAGCCTCCCCCGAAGCTTCGCCTGGGGGGACTCCCAGAAGGGCTCAGCAGGCCCCCTACGGGGACTGGCTCGTCGCCGTCTTCGACCGGTGGTGGCCCGCCGGGCGGCGCGAGACCCGGATCCGGCTCTTCGAGGAGTGCATCGCCCTGCTCCTCGGCCTGCCCGGTGCCACCGAATCCCTCGGGCTCGACCCCGTCAACGCCGTGGTCGTCGAGACCGACGGCGCCATCGAGCAGGTCGACTCCCTCAAGTCCGCCTACGACACGGCCGCCGCCACCGGACTGGACGTCTTCCGTCACACCTTCGACGACGCGCTGGACCACCCGGGGATCGCCGCCCGGCAGGCGGGCGCGGCCGCCCTCGCCGCGGAGTGCCGCGCCTGTCCGCTGCTCACCGTCTGCGGCGGCGGCCACTACGCCCACCGCTACCGGGCGGGAGACGGCTTCACCAACCCGTCGGTCTACTGCGCCGACCTCGACCGGCTGATCCGCCATGTGGCTGGCCGGCTGGCCGGCGCCACCGCGGGAGCCGTCCGGTGAGCCCCGCGCTCCCCGAGCGGGTCCTGCGCGAACTCGGCCGCACCGAAGGCGGGGCCGAGGCCCTCGGTGTGCTCGTACGCGACCAGCACACGCGCCGGCTCGTCCTGCTGCGGGCACTCCTCGACGCGGCGCAGGCCGCCCCGGCCGACGTCTGCCCACCGCAGGCGCTGCGGCGGCTGAACGAGGACTGGGCGCTGCTGGAGGCCGCCGACCGCGCGGACCGGGGCGCCGTGCGGGCCCTGCTGCTCCATCCGCTGACCGGCCCCTGGGCGCAGCGGTGTCTGCACGGACTGACCAGTCCTTCCCCGCAGCCTCGACTCCGAGTGGATCTGGACCACTTCGGGGCGCTGGCCGCAGCGTGCGCGATCCGCGCGGGGCTGTCCTTCACGGCCCGGCTCACCGCACACGACGGTCTGCTGGCGCTCCCGGCCCTGGGGAGCCTGCGCGCTTCCTCAGCAGGTCCCGTCGATCTCGCCTTCGACGACGGACGATTGACACTGCGCCGGTCCGGCGCCGCGGCGTTCACCGTCACCGTACGGACGGCGTCCGGTGGCGCCGCGCACTGCGACGACCCGCGCTGGCAGTCCGTGCTCACCCTGCCCGCCGTGCTGCCGGACGCCCACCCCGTACCCCTGGACGACCTCCATCCGTACCGCACCGCGGACAGCGGTCTGGAGCGGCACGGGCTGAGCGCCGCCGCCGGGCTCGACGACAGCGAGCGCAAGGACTGGGCGGAGTCGTGGTCCGGGGTCGAGCCCCTGCTCCGGATCGGCGGCGAGCACCGCGTCACGGAGGCGGCGGTCCTGCTGCGCTGTCTGGTGCCACTCGCGCCGCCGCCCGGCTCCGGGCCCACCGGCGAGAGCGCCTCGCACTGCAGCGGCACCCGGCGCGAGGCCTTCGGCGCCGTCCTCAGCAGCAAGCCGTCCACGCCCGCCTACTTCGCGGCGACGCTGGTCCACGAGCTGCAGCACACCAAACTGGCCGCCCTCTGCGCGCACACCCCGCTGCACCACGAGGACCCCGCGCCCCGGCACTTCGCGCCCTGGCGGCCCGACCCCCGGCCCTTCGACGGTCTGTTCCAGGGGGCGTACTCGCACCTCGCGCTCGCCGACTACTGGCATCGCTTCGCGCTGGGCGCGCAGAGCGCCCCGCACCGCGACATGGCCTGGGCCGAGCACGCCCGCTGCCGGGAACAGGTCGGAGCGGTCCTTCCCGTCCTCGCGGCCTCCGGGGCGCTCACCCGGGAGGGGAGGACCGTGGTCAACGAGATGATCGCGCTCTACGACCATCTGGCTGATCGTCCGCCCCCTTTGGGGCACTTGGCGAGGGCGGCGGCATATGTCAACACCGCGCGCGTGATCTGGTGCCAGCGCAACGGAACTCAGCGGTGAAGCCGCGTCCCGTTGTATGTTCATATGGATTGCCACGAAGCAGGGAGACGGTTGAATGCCCGGAGCGCGTAAGCAAGTTGGAGCAACCGGGGCGCGTACCGTCACCATCAGTTTCGCCGGTTTCAACCGGGCCTGGGCCGCCTGGATCGGCGACCGGCTCGAGCGGCGCGGCATGCGCGTGGTCTTCCAGCGCTGGGACCCGCCCGTACGGACCCCGCTGGAGGAGAACCTGCAGGACCTGATGCTCGCCCCCGGCCGCATCCTCGTCCTGCTCAGCGACTGGTACTTCCAGCTCGGCCCGCGCAGCCACGAAGAGTGGAACAGGGCACTGCGCGAGGTGGTCGCCGCCGACCCCGACCGCTTCGCCGCCGTCTCCGTCACCACCTCCACCCTCCCTGCCGCCACCGCCGTCTTCGCCGCCGCCGACCTCACCAACGTCGGCGCGGACGAGGCCGAACGGCGCCTCCTCGCCCGCCTCGACCTGCCCACCGAACCGCTCGCGGCGCCGGCGGACGCACGCCAGGGCCCCCGCTACCCCGCGGACACCCCCGAGGTCTGGGGCGGCGTGCCGCGTCGCAACACCCGCTTCACCGGCCGGGAGAGCCTGCTCAACTCGGCGTACCACGCCCTCCAGGAGGCCGGTCCCGGCGCCGGCGTCGTGACCATGCACGGCATGTCGGGCGTGGGCAAGACCCAGCTGGCCGCCGAATACGTGTACCGCTTCGGCTCCGAGTACGACGTCGTGTGGTGGGTGTCCGCCGAGAAGCGCGTCACCTACCGGCAGAAGCTCGCCGAACTCGCCCCGGCGCTGGGCCTGTCCACCGGCGCCGAGTACGGCGAGCGGCTGCGCGCCGTCCGTGACGCGCTGCGCCGCGGCGAGCCGTACTCGCGCTGGCTGCTGGTCCTCGACGGGGCCGACGAGCCCGAGCACATCTGGGACCTGGTGCCGATCGGCCCCGGCCACGTACTGATCACCTCGCGCAACCCGGAGTGGAGCGAGCACAACAGCAATCTGCTGGAGGTGCCGGTCTACGACCGCGAGGAGTCCGTCGCCTTCATCCGCCGCCGCGCCCCGCGCCTGACCCACTCCGAGGCCGACCAGCTGGCCCACGCGCTGGAGGACCTCCCGCTGCTGCTCGACCAGACGGCGGGCTGGCTCAACGACTCCGACATGTCGGTCGAGGAGTACATCGAGCTCCTCGAAGGCGGCATCGACCAGGACGTCGTCAAGGTCTCCGCCGACTTCCCGCTGGCCTTCCAGACCGCGTGGTCGATACTGCTGAACAAGCTCCGCGAGACGGTCCCCGAATCCGTCGACCTGCTGCGTCTGTGCACCTTCTTCGCCCCGGGCTCCATTCCCGTGCGGCTGCTGAAGGAGATGCCCCCCGGCGTGCTCCCGGAACAGCTGTCCGGGCTGATGAACGACCCGCTGCTGTGGAACAAGGCGATCGCCCAGCTGCGGCAGTACTCGGTCGTACGGCTGGAGTCGCACGAGTCGCTCGCGGACGAGGCGTCGTCGGCCGGGGAGTCGCTCTATCTGCACCGCATGGTGCACCAGATCGTCCACAAGGACATGCCCGAGCGGGACCGCGGCGAGTTCATCGAGGTCGTCCGCAGGGCCCTCGCCGGCGCCGATCCGGGGCGCCCCACCGACACCCGGCTCTGGCCGCGGTACGCGGAGATCACCCCGCACCTGAAGTCGGCCGACGTGCTGGGAAGCACCGACCCCGCGGTCCACACCCTGGTCCTCAACTGCCTGCGCTACATGTACCTCTCCGGCGAGTACCGGGCGGGCATCAAGCTCGGCGAACGGGCCATGAGGGCCTGGCAGGAGCTGCTCGGCGAGACCCACCCGAGGATCTGGGACCTCAGCTACCACTACGGCAACCTGAACCGTGCCCTCGGCGACTACGCCGGGACGGAAGCCATCGAGCGCGCCGCCGTCGAGCACCTGCGCGCCGAACGGGGTCCGGAGGACCTGGAGCATCTGCGGGCCGCCGGAGGTCTCGCGGCCGATCTGCGCGGGCTCGGACGGTACGACGAGGCCCTGGAACTGTCCACCTGGCTCCTCACTGCTTACCGGGAGCTGCTGGGCGAGCAGGATTCGCGCACCCTCAGCGCGCAGAACAACCTGGCCATGTCCCTGCGGCTGCTCGGCCGGTACTCCGAATCCCTGGAGCTCAACCGGCGCACCCTGGAGGCGCGCAAGCAACTGCTGCGGCCCCGGCACAACTGGACGCTCTACTCGGAGATCAACTACGCCACGGACCTGCGACTGCTCGGCCGCTACCACGAGGCCGAGTCCCTCCAGGCGCAGAGCGTCCGCGTGCACCGGCTCGTCATGGGCCGGGACAATCCGCAGACCCTGCGGGGCGAGCACAACCTGGCCCTGTGCCACTACCGCATGGGTGACCGCGGAAAGGCCGAGGAGGTCTTCACCCGGGTCCTGGAGCGCGCCGAGCGTGTCCTCGGCGAGAAC
Organism: Streptomyces sp. NPDC054841; assembly: GCF_053611045.1. Classification (NCBI taxonomy): domain Bacteria; kingdom Bacillati; phylum Actinomycetota; class Actinomycetes; order Kitasatosporales; family Streptomycetaceae; genus Streptomyces; species Streptomyces sp. NPDC054841. The sequence goes on from NZ_JBSGZO010000086.1 coordinate 23,359, forward strand.
GACCCCCTCACCATGATGTTCGCCGCCAGCCAGTGCTGCTTCGCACGGGAGCACGGAGACATCGACCAGGCCAGGGACATAAGCTCACGCGTCGTCAGCGGCTATGCCGACATGCTCGGTGAGAGCCACCCCTACGTGGCGGGCACCCGGGGCAACCACGCCCTGATCCTGCGCAACGTCGGCGACCGGGAACAGGCGCACGTACTCGTCGAGAACGCGCTCGTCGACATGGAGCGGGCCGTCGGCGAGAACCACCCCTGGACACTGGGCTGCGCCATCAACGCCTCGGCCCTGCGCAACCTGGTGGGCGATCCGGAGAGCGCCGCCGAGCTGACCAGGACCACCATCGAGCGGGCCACCGAGGTCCTGGGCCGGACGCATCCGCTGACCCTGTCCGCGCGGATCGCGTACGCGGCCGACCTGCGCGGCCTGCGGGAGCGGCAGCGGGCCGACAAGGTCGAGGCGGAGGCGCTCGGCGATCTCGCGGCGACGCTCGGCCCCCAGCACGTCCACACGGTCTCCGCGCGCTCCCGCAACCGTCCCTACTGGGACTTCGAGCCGCAGACCATCTGACCCGGACACCGCCCGGCACGGCAACGCCGGAGGGCCCGGCCCACCCGATCAGCGCGCGCGGGCCGGGCCCGCCGGTGGGACTCCGGCCTCCAGGACGCAGGCCGCGAAGACCACGGTGACCAGCTGCGGCTGCGCACCCGGGG
>NZ_JBSGZO010000087.1:0-24039 GCF_053611045.1 Streptomyces sp. NPDC054841
GTTGTACGACGCCGTCGCCGTACGGCTGTGTTCAGTCGATGTGGAAGCTCTCGCCGTAGACCTTCCAGTCCAGCGGCGTGTTCAGGTTCAGGTTGCGCTTGTTGAGGAAGACCCGCTGCGCGGTGTCCACGCGGCTGGTGTCCTCGTGGGCCTCTTCCTGCTTCATCGCCCAGACACGGGCGTCGAGGAAGGCGTGGAGGTACGTGACCTCGTCACCGCCCTGAGCCGGCGGCCTGGCCTTGGTCAGGGCCCGCTTGCGGATGTTGCTGAAACTGGTGCTGTCGCCGCCGTCGCCGTGCATGACGATGGCGTCGTAGTAGATGAACTGGCCCAGGACGCCGATGCCGTCGCTCTTGCCGCGCTTGACCGCCGGGTTGAAGTAGACCCGGTCGCGCTCGTCGTTCTGGGCCTTCTTGAACTCGGCGTCCTGGGCGGCCCTCTTCCAGTCCCGGGTGAAGTTCGGATCGAGGCCCGCGTGGGAGTCGGTGCCGTCGACCCTGCGCAGAGCGGGGAGGTAGGGGGCGAGGACGTTGTCCGGCTTGCGGTCGGTGTAGAGCTCGACCAGATCGAGCATGTCGCCCGTGCCGGAACAGAATCCGATGATGCCGGCCGTGTAGCCGCGGCCGTCGTCGATGTCCTCGATGTACTTGTACTGGGCCTTCCAGTCCAGCGAGGAGTTCTCCGCGCTGGACACCAGCTTCATGGCGATTTCCTTCTTCGCCGGGTCGTCGAGCCCGGCGGCACGTACGTCCTGCGCCGCACCTGCCGTGCCCGGCAGAGCCGTGACAGCGAGCCCGAGCAGGGCGGTGGCGAGGACCGTACGTCGTGCGATGGTGCTTCGGTGGGGGGCGTGCACCTGTGACCTCCAAGGGGAGTTCATCGCTTCGGTGTTCTCGGTGTTCTCGGTGTTCTGGCCGTTCTGGCCGTTCTAGGTGTTCCGGGTGTTGCTGGTGCTCCAGTGCTCCGGCGTTCCAGTGCTCTGTTAGGAAGCTTTCCTATCAGAGCATCGGGAGGCCCGTACACCCCTGTCGTACGGCGGAATTCGGCCGCATTCGGCGGACGGTTCAACCGATCCCAGACGTATGACGTCGTACAGGGCAGACAGGACGCATGCCCGCCACGCGGGATGAACCGCGCGTGGTAGGGGGGGACAGAAGAGGGGGCACGGCATGCACCGTCACCACCGTGAGAGCTACTACGTCGTCAACGAGAACCGCGTGCTCGAACCGTCGGACGCAGGAGGGGGCGTATCGCGCACCCCGACTCCCGACGAGCGGCAACGCGCCTTCCGCTTCTCCCGGCTCAGCGCGGAGAAGGGCGTTCAGATCAGCGAGGAGACAAGGGCCCGGCTCGCCGAGGCGATGACCACCGCCGCGGCAGGACCCGACCCCGACTCCGACGCCGCCGGAGTACCGGGGATTCCCTCCGGATTCACCTATCTCGGTCAGTTCGTCGACCACGACCTGACACTCGACAACACTCGGGCCGCGCTCGGCGAGCAGGTCCCCGTCGAGGACCTGCTCCAGGGGCGCTCACCCGCCCTCGACCTCGACTCGGTGTACGGCCTCGGCCCCGACCACCGCGGCAGCGCCCGTTTCTACGAGCCCGACGGACGGCTGAGGACGGGTACCTCGCTCGGGGTGCCCTTCCCGCCGGACCTCCCGCCGGCCAACAGCGACATGAAGGGCTTCGACCTGCCGCGCGCCGGCGAAGGTGCCGGCGGCACGCGCGCCGACCAGCGCGCCGCACTCATCCCCGACGCCCGCAACGACGAGAACCTGGCCGTCGGCCAGCTCCATCTCGCGTTCATCCGCTTCCACAACCAGGTGCACCAGCACCTCGCCACGAGCGGTGTGCCCGAGCCGCTGCTCTTCAGGGCCGCCCGCGACACGGTCGTCAAGCACTACCAGTGGATGCTGCGCACCGACTTCCTGCCGCGGATCGTCGACCCGGACATCGTGGCGCGAGTCTTCACGTACGGACGCCGCTTCTTCGACCCGCAGGGGGAGTACCGGCCCGGCGCCCGGCCGACCATGCCGATCGAATTCTCTGTCGCGGCCTACCGGCTCGGCCACAGCATGATCCGCGACGGCTATGAGTGGAACCGGGTCTTCCGTACGGGCGGCCCCGGCGGCCCCGCCTCCCTCGGACTGCTGTTCCGCTTCAGCGGTACGGCGGGGAACCTCAGCCTGGGCCCCGACGACCTCAGTGACCTCGACGACCCACAGTCCGGCGAGAATCTCCGCCTCCCCAGCAACTGGGTCGCCGACTTCCGCCGACTGTTCGACTTCGCCGAAGCGGGCCGCGACGATCTGGCCGTGCCGGCGCGGGAGTTCAACCTCGCCAAGCGCATCGACACCCGCCTCGTCGACCCGCTCACCACCCTGCCGGCCGGCACCTTCGCCGGCCGCGGACAGCCCGCTCCGCCCGCCCTCCACCGCAATCTGGCCTTCCGTAACCTGGCCCGCGCGGCGATGGTCGAACTCGCCACCGGCCCCCAACTGGCCGCCGAAATGGGCATCGAGCCGCTCGGCGCCGACCAGATCCTGAACGGGACGGGCAACGGCGCGGATCTGACCGGACTGACGGCGGACCAGCGCGCGGAGCTGGTCGCGCACACCCCGCTCTGGTTCTACATCCTCCGCGAGGCCGAGACGAACCGGCGCCGCCCGGGCCGGCTGACCGGCGTCGGCGGCCATCTGGTCGCCGAGGTCTTCCACCGCGCGATGGAGGGCAGCCGCAGCTCGATCGTGAAGCACCCGGGCTGGCGGCCGTCCCTGCCTGCTGCTCGCCATGGTGCGTTCACCATGGCCGATCTGCTGCTCTTCGCGTTCGACGGGGAGGCGGACCAGCTCAACCCGCTGGGGGACGGGCCGATTCCGGCGCCCTGAGAAGGGCTGCCCGGAGCGATAGTTCAGCCCAGGTTTCAGCTCAGGGTTTCGGCCCAGGAGTTCGAACGAGGAACTAATCGATCTCACGAACCCGTACACGTTCTGCCACCCGGACAGACGCATGGTGACGCACCGCGTGCGCCGGCACCCGAGCGGCGCGTCACATCGCAACAGGGCAGACGCTGCCTGATACGGCGCCAGATGCCCGCCGATGACATGGCGCGATGCGGTCTCGATGCCGCCGGCTCCCGGATTGTGGCGGCCGCCGACGGGAGGCAGGGTGGTGTCGAGACCGTTTGGGCGAGGCAGAAGGCACACGGCCTGTCACGGATGCCGGCTGTGGCTTGTCCTCATCGCGAAGTGAGTTCTGTGAGCCGGGAACCGGCGAACCTGGTCACCGCCGAACGAGTGGGTCGGTACACCGGTCCGGGATGCGGTGGCCGACGCAAGATCGTCCATTCCGGGCAGGCTTACGGAGGTGTGGTACATGTCAGCGAAGAACCCAGAGCACGGGAGCGCCCACGAGGTCTCCTTGCCGCCCGAAGTCAAGTTGCTGCAGGAAGTCACTCCGCCCTTCTTTCCCGAAGGTGGTTCGGGAATGACCATCCTCGTCGAGTGGCCTCCCGGTCACCCCGGGCTCCCTCCGCATCGCCACTCGGGCCCGTCGTTCGGCTACGTGATGGAGGGCGCGCTCCGGTTCGAGCTCGAGGGTGAGCCGGAGCGTGTGGTCGAGGCCGGTGGGACGTTCTGGGAGCCAGGCGGTGACGTGATCCACTACCAGGACGGCAACGCCCTGTCGGACGCACCGACCAAGTTCGTGGTGACCATGGTGTGCGCGCCGGGTCAGCCGATGCTCACGCTGGTCGACGAGGAGGAGCTGAAGGAACGGGCGCACCTGCGCGCCCCGCGGCCCTCCGAAGGCTGACCCGCGAGATCGACAAGAGTGCGGAGTCCGGAACACCGATCCAGGTGCCGGGCTTTGCAGCAACCTCCGGCCTTCATCGTCATCGATCTCACGAACCCGCACACGTTCTGCCACCCGGACCGGCTCATGGTGACGCACCGCTGCGCCGGCACCCGAGCGGCGCGTCACATCACAACAGGGCAAACGTTGCCTGACACGCCCTAGCGGCCCAGGGCCGACCGCAGGGTCACGCCGTACCGACTGCGCAGCCGTCGTGCCTCCCACACCGAGAGGGCGGTCACCGACAGCGGACCGCCGAGCAGGAAGGTGTAGAGCACCTCGGGCGGCGCCGCCACGTCGGCATCGTCGAAGAGCTGAAGGGCGAAGAGCGACCACACCAGCAGCGGGGAGAGCAGGGCCGGCAGCAGCTCGTGGACGTCCGCGGTCCGGAAACAGGAGTTCAGTCCGTTGACGGCGGCCGCCAGCGTGAAGGCCGCCGCCGCGAGGAGGACGACGGCGCAGACCACGGCCGCCGCGACGAACAGCAGCGCGATCACAAGGCCGCTGATCAGCGTGCCGACGGTGTCGCCGAACAGGCCGAAGAAGAAGTCGTGCCGGCCCACGTCCGAGGTCGTGACGACGTCGCTGCCCAGCGCGGCCGTCATCAGCCAGCAGACGCCCGCTCCCAGAGGGATCACGGCCAGCGCGCGCAGCGAGCCGCCGACGCGGTTCGCGTACATGCGGCCGAGAGGCGGCCGGGCCGAGAAGACGAAGGCGCCGACGCCGATGACTCCGGCCACCAGCACGATGCCGCAGCCGATGACCAGCTCCTCCAGCTTGCCGAGGACGAACTCCTCACGACCCTTGCGCAACGGGTAGGAGAGGAGCAGCCATGCCATGGCCATCAGGCCCAGCGCCGTGCGGCCGTACTGCAGTCGGGTGATGACCGGGTCGTGAATGCGGTCGGGGCGGGAGGGGCGCGTCAGTACGGCAGCCGTCGCGAGAGGACTGGGCGTCGTGCGTATGCGTGTGATCAGGCGCTGACGGGTGGTCAACGTGGCCAACTGGGTCCCCCGGAACGTATTCATGTGTGCCGCTGTGCCGCTGTGCCGCTGTGCCGCTGTGCCGCTCGGCTCGGCAAGAGCCGCCCGTCACCCTAGCCGATCATGTTCGCGTCACGGCCGAGCGGCTGTATGCGGCGCCGAGGGTGATGCCGAGCGCGGGCGCCCACGTCGGCTCAGGCCGCCCCGGGCGTCCAGTCCGGTCGCCGTCCGCTGAGCCCGATGACCCGGTCGAGCAGCGGTGCGTCATCCGGCACCGGTACGACCGGGCCGAACATGCCACCGCGGCCCGGGTCGTCCGCGGCCGGGGCCATCAGGGCGTACGACACCTGGAGGCCCGCCTGGTCCGGGGCGTAGTCCTGGCCCGTGGCGCGGGCCAGGTCCCAGCCGTGGACGAGGAGCTCGTTGAGGGCGACCCGGCCCGCGATCGCGGCCGGGAAGGTGATCCCACCGGCCTGGGTGTCGCCGTCCCAGGCGCCGGGGTCGCGCCAGGCCGTCACGAGCTCCTCCAGAAGGCGCGGCAGCTTCGTACGCCAGTCGTCGTCCAGAACCCACTCGACGGTGCCCGGGTCGGTGCCGGTCGTCGGGCCGAAGTCCTTGCGCGCGGCGTCGCGGAAGGCCACGGACAGGCCCACCACATGGGCGAGCAGTTCCCGTACGGCGTACTTCGGACAGGGGGTCGGGTCCCCGAGCCGGGCGTCGTCGATGCCCCGCGCGATCCGGTCCACGCTCGCGGCGACCGGTCCCAGGTCCGGGGCGCTCGTCGTGTTCCTCTCGTTCCTCTTGTTCGTTTCCATGACGGGCAGACCGTCCCGCGCGCGCAAACTCATCGCCGGCCGCTCCGCCGTCCGGCATACGGCCAGTGACCAGAGGTTTCCCCCGATCGGGCTATCCGCTCGCGCCAGGGCGGGCAGCGCACCCCAGTCGCCCGTACGCTCCCCGGGTGACGCGTACGACTGCCCTGAACACCGGCCTCGACGACTTCCTCGCCTGGGCGCGGACGGAGCGGGGAGCCTCTCTGCCCGTACGCCCTGCGCACGCCGTGCTCGCCCTGCTCGCCCTGCGCGGTGCGGACCGGAGGGCGGGCGTGCCCGAGCCGACGCCGGAGCTGCTGCGGCGCGTGCTCCATGAGGACGTGCCGCTGCTGCTGTGGGCCGCCCCGCCCGAGCTCGCCGCGGTCCGCGACGTCCTCACGGCTCTCGCGGATTACGTACGCGCGGCGGGCCGGCTCAATGCCAAGCGCCATGCCCGCTTGCTGGCGGCCGTCGACGAGACCCTGCCGGAGTTCGAACGGGCGATGTCCGACCCGCGGAACCTCACCTGGCACCGCTGGTACGCGTCACTGCTGCGGGCGGACGGTGTCGATGCCGACGATGCCGAAGCCGTCCGGACGTGGCTCGCCGCGCTGGACGCCGCACCGCGTGCCGACCGCCCGGGACTCCCCGATCCGCTGCACCGCTCCGACGTCACGGCGTGCACGTTCGCGTCCCGCGTCCGGCTGACCGGGGCGCTGCTTGCCGCATTCGCCCACGACATGGAACGACCGCCACCGGCCGGGCCCCTGCTGCCCGCCACGCCCGCCCTCTCGGCCGACCGGCCGGAAGAGGCGCTCACGGCCGAGCTGGAGGACCTCGCGGCCGCCCTGACCGACCGCTGGACCGCCGAGGGGCTCGGCGCCGCACTGGCCGGGCCGTACGAGGGTCTGGCTCCCGGCCCCGAGGCGCTGCCCCATGTCGTCCTCGCCGACCGTTTCCTCGACGAGCATCTCGACTACTACGGCGACTCCGCCATCGCGCTGCCGCCGCCGTCCGCACTGCCCGCCCCCGACGAGATCAAGGCGCTGCTGCACGCCGCCCCGCTGCCCGTGTTGCTCGCCTCGGGCGCCGACGAGGTGCGCGAACTCGCCGAACAGTGCGGATTCCCCGGCCCGGCCACCGCCGTCTGGACCGGTGGAACCCCTCTGGAACTGACCGAACTCGGCGCCGACATCCTGGCCGTGGCCGTCGATCGCATCGCCGCGGGCCCCGGCCCGGACGAGGAGCTGCGCGGGGAGCTGGGCGAGGAGCCGGGCGAGGAGCGGGGCGAGATGTACGCCCTCGACGCGGCGCATGTGCTCTACGCGCTGTACGAGCGCGGCGGCACCCCCGACTCCGTGGCGCGGAAGGCATCCGACCACGCCGACTGGAAGATCTCCCCGGAGCTGGAGGACGCCCCCGTCCCGGTCCCGGACACCGCGCCCGCCGCGTACACGACGCCGCCGCTCGACGAACTCGCGGCCCTCCTCGGCCTGCCGGAGCTGACCGAGGCCGACCGCTCGGAGCTCGAGGAACACGCCCGCGCCCTGGCCGGCGTCGTCGACCAACTGGCCGGCACCGGCTGTGTCTTCCGTACCGGCGACGCGTACGGCCTCACGCCGCTCGGCAGCGCCGTCGTGCGCCACGTCCTGGCCGTGGGCCATGTCGCGACTCCCGACGTCCGGTCCGTCGCCGCCTGGGACGCCGCACAGACCGTCGCGGCCGTCCAGTACTGGCCCCCGGCGATCGCCGCCGCGGCCCTGTCCTCGTGGACCACGGCCCGCGGCGGCACGGACGCGTCCTGGGGCGAACTCCTCGCCGCCGTCTCGGCCGGCTCTCCCGGCCTGTCCCTGTCCGCGCTCTTCGCCGCCCTCGACCTCGCCGGCATCCCGGCAAGCGTCCTCCGCCCGGCCCTCACCGACCCGGCCACCGGCGCCCACGCCCGCCTCGTCCTCCTCAACAGAGGGGAGCCCGCCTCGGAGGACATGGTCCCCCTCAGCGCCCGGGCGACACTGCTCCTGGAAGACCTGGACCTCCATTGGAGCGAGGACATGCGCGCCTCCGTCGCCTCCGCAGCCGAGGAACGCAAGCCCGAGGCGCCCCCCGCGGCCCTCGTCGATGCCTTCGACGAAGCCGCCTCCACCTGGCCGGGCGGCGCCGCGTCCCTCATCCCGGCCCTGGCCACCACCGACCCGTCGTTGTCCCTCCGCGTCATGGAGGGCCTGCGCGACCGCCACCCGGACAGCGTGGTGAGGGACTTGGCGGCGCACGCGGTGAAGACGGTGAGAGGGGCGGGGCGGGGGAGGACGCACCGATGATTCGCAGGTCGGAATCCCACCTCATCCCGTAACGTGCCGGACCGGGCCTGAAGGGTCCGAACGGTCTGAACGGGAGAGGCAGCGGTGCATAGACTACGTATGTGCCCGCGCGTGGACGGCCCTCGATCTGGACCATGCCGAAGCCGCGAACCGTGAACTGGTCCGCCTGCGGGACGGGCGCGGACCACAGCCGCGCGCTACCCCGCGCGCTACCCCGCGCGATCGCCTTGAGCGATCGCCACCCCGCAGCATGTCGGCGGTGTGCTGTCGTATCCATGAACTCCGCAGGTGAATGAAGGCCGGTGACGGCCTGTAGCGATCAGGGAGCGAACCATGCGTGTAGGCGTCTACCTCGCACACCCACGGCCCGGCAGCTTCAACCACGCTCTGTTCGACGCCGTGGTGGACGAGCTGCACGGGCGAGGGGCCCAGGTCGTCGCGCACGACCTCTGTGCCGAGGGTTTCGTCCCGCTCCTGTCCGCCGAGGAGACGGACACGGTTGGGTCGGCATCCCTCGCGCACGACCCGCACCTGGCTCTGCACCGGGCCGAGGTGGCCACCCTCGATGCCATGGTGTTCGTCCACCCGAACTGGTGGGGTATGCCACCGGCCGTCCTCACGGGCTGGGTTCAGCGCGTGTTCGTGCCGGGTGTTGCGTACAAGCTGGGGACCGCGGACGGGGAGCCGGCCGGGCTCCTGAAGGCGGGCCGGGCGCTCGTGCTGAACACCTCGGACACGTCGGCCGAGCGCGAGGAGAGCGAATTCGGTGATCCGCTCCAGGCGGTCTGGTCGTCATGTGTGCTGCCGTACACGGGAGTTGCCGACGTCCGCCGCATCGTCTTCCGTACCGTCACCGACTCGACCGATGAGCAGCGCGCGCTCTGGCTGGACCAGGCACGCCAGGAGGCCGCCGCGCTCACGGTGTGACCGCCACCGGTGGTCAACCGCGCACGCTCGGGCGCGCGGGCTCTTGCCGGGCGTGGCCGACTGTGCCATACAGGTCTGGACCATTGCTCCGTCGGACGGAGGCAGTCCGGTGCAACGCCCTCTGGGATCCGCCCTGTTGATGTGCGCGGCGGCGCTGCTGCTCGCCGCCTGTGGCGGTGGGCAGCAGGCGAAGGACACCCGCAGCCCGTCCGCGCCGGGCGGTGTCACGGCACAGGCCGGCAGCGCCACTTCCGTGCACGTCATGTGGGAACGGTCCGCTGATGACCGCGGCGTCACCACGTACGAAGTCTTCCGCACCGGTACCAAGGTGAAATCCGTCCCCGCCACCAAGCACATGACCGACGTCGACGGCCTGACGCCGTCCTCCGCCTACACCTTCACGGTCCGCGCCCTCGACGCCGCCGGCAACGCCTCGCCGCACAGCGCGTCGATCGCCGTGACGACCCTCGCCCCGACAGCCGAGGACAGCCGCCCACCGAGCACCCCCGGCCTCCCCAAGGGGAGGGTTGAGGGAGCCCGCGCGGTCACCCTGACCTGGGGGGCATCGAGCGACGACACGGCCGTCACGTCGTACGACATCTACCAGGCCGACTCCCGCATCCACACCGTCCCCGCCACAACGACCACCGCCCGGATCACCGGCCTGCGCCCCGGCACCGTCTACACCTTCACGGTCCGAGCGCGCGACGCGGCGGACAACTCCTCCCCGGACAGCGCGACGCTCGACCTGACGACCGCCTCCGCCCCGGAGGACGGCCCGAGCACGGCGCCGACCGGACTGAAGGCCACGGTCCGCAAGGGCGCCGTGGACCTGACCTGGACCCCACCGAAGACGGGCGCCCCGGTCAGGGAGCACCAGCTCTTCCTCAACGGCAAACTCGCCACGACCATCGTCTGGGGCGGCGCCCCGCCCTCCGGGACGGCGACATACACGATGACGGTCACCGAAAAGCCCGGTACGCGCTACAGCATCAAACTCAGGGCGAAGCTGCGGGACGGCACTTGGGGGGACTTCTCGGGGCAACGCACAGTCGTGGTGGGCCAGGGAGTGTCTTCGAAGTAGCGTGGTCCGCCCGAAGGGCGGGCCCGGCGGCGTCCGGTGCTGGGGCACCTCCCGTGCCCGAAGGGCGTCGGCTGCGATCCGTCGTCCCTCCTCGAAGGGGGAGCCGCTCGGTCTCGGCGATGAGGCACACCGGCCGTTGGCGCCGGCCGCCCCGGCCGTCAGACGATTCCGGCCTGCCGTGCGTGCAGTTCGGAGCGGACGAGTTCGAGGAGGCGGCCGGTCCAGTTCCTGCCGCGGCCGGCATTGTCGCCCCAGAAGCCGGAGTCGTCGTCGTAGACGAGTGTCGCGTCGCCCGTCGCCAGGAGGATCTGGGCCAGGCCGGGGTGCTGGGTGTACTTGGCCCGCAGCAGGCCGGTCATGACAGCGGCCCGGGCCTGCTCCCAGCCGTCGCGGCGGCGGGCGTCGGTGGCGCGCCCACGGGCGGCGGCGGGGGTGTCCGCGTCCGTGACCGCGGCCCGGGCGTCGGGGTCGGCTTCGGAGAGTGCCCAGTAAGCGCTGCTGACGGAGGGATAGGTGACGCCGTCGACGTCGATGGGTGCGGGGTAGTCGTTGCGCAGGGCCTTCGTGCCCGGATCGTCCGACGGCTTCAGCGGATACGACTGGTACAGATGGATCGCGGGCGCGACCGGGGTGGCCGGTCCGTCCGCCGGGACCCGTGAGGGCCGTTCGGCGATCCGCCGTGCCCTGTCCTCGAAGTAGGCGACCGCCTCGTCGTAATCCTCTTCCGTGACGGGCTCGTCCGGCCAGTCCTCCACCTGCCCGCCCGGCCCGGCCACCAGAACCCGGAGCGGCCAGTCCTTCCGGTCCATGTCGCCGAGCGCGTAGCGGCGCTGGGTGCTGGGGATGGCGAAATAGGCGGAGCGGGCTGCGGCCCGTTTCTCCTCGGTCCGGTCGGCGAGAAACGCGTCAACTGCCGCCAGGCACCGCTCCGTCGAGTCAGGACGGCCGTTCAGCTGGTCGATGGTGTCCCGCACTTCGGCGAGCAGCAGCTCGGGGGTGAGCCAGGTGCGCGGCTCGCTGAACGTCCAGCCGGCCAGCTCGTGACCGGACGCCCTGCCGCCGTCCGGGAGTTCGGTGGCGACCCAGCCGCAGCGCAGCTTCTCCTCGAACTCGTCGAGGGTGACCAGGCCCCAGCAGTTGATGAGCCCGTCCGCGTAGATGAACAGGTCGGTCAGAAAGTAGTCGCCGTTGCGGATGAAGACGTGCCGCCAGGTCCCGGGTACGCGTATGCCGTCCGCCATGCGGTAGGTGATTCGTTTGCCGATCATCGCGACATTGTGACGGACCCGGACATGGGACTTCGCGGCCTCGTTCCCCAGCGCGCGGCGGGCGTTCCGGCGATGAGCAGATCGCCCTCGAGAAGCCCAAGGCCGCGGCCACCCCTGACGGCTCCCTGGGGCTGATTCTCGTAGCGGGTGGCCAGGCCACGCCGCAGACGCCCGGATCGCGCTCTTGTGTCCGCCCCCTCGTCGGTTCAGGGCTGGCCCCTGCCGACGGCACCTTCTTCGACGTGGCCGACCGTGACGAACTGAAGGCCCGGCACCCGCGAGGACGGGGACGCGCCACGTAAGGTCCCGCACTGCCCCAGCCTGTCTTGTACTCGGGGTCATATGCCCATCGAAGCGATCTCGATGACGGACCGGTAGTTCGCCGCGGCCGTGACGACGCAGGAAGTGGCGGCGGCCATCGCCGCGCCCGCGGCTAAGCGGGTTCTGCCTGCCTTCATACGTGGTCCCTCCCCTTTCGACGTGGAGCCCGGGTCCGAGCCCGGGCCAGGCCGACAGTTCCACGGTGCGCACAAGCCGGTCAACGGCGGCATTTCGCCATGGCGGGAGTGATCCTGCGAGGGCGTGGGAGACCCCGGCCGGCGGGGGGACCGACCGGGGTCGCATGAGGGGCTGCGGAAGGTGGTCGCCTCTCGGCGAAAGGCTCCATGGGGCTTCAGCCGAACGATCGTCCCCATGGGCAACAGGTGAGGCCCGGGGACACTGTCCCCTCCGCAGCCACGAATGGATGAACAGTCAACCAATTCGAATTGTTCCCCTGCGCGGGAGCAGTTCCGTGCGGACATCGCACCGCCCCCTGGTGCTGTGCCGTACCAGGGGGCGGTGCTGGTGGAACGACGGGGTCAGCCGACCAGCTGTTCGTACGCCGGAAGTGTCAGGAAGTCCGCGTAGTCCGCGTCCAGCGAGACGTGCAGCAGCAGATCGTGGGCCTGCTGCCACTTGCCCGCCGCGAAGGCCTCGTCGCCCAGTTCGGCGTGGATCGCGGCCAGCTCCTGCGCCGCGACCTCGCGAGCCAGCTCCGGGGTAGCGGTCACCGTCTTTCCGTCGTGCTCGAACTCCACGCCCGCGTTGATCCACTGCCAGATCTGGGAGCGGGAGATCTCGGCGGTGGCGGCGTCCTCCATCAGGTTGAAGATGGCGACGGCGCCGAGGCCGCGGAGCCAGGCCTCGATGTAGCGGATGCCGACCTGGACGGCGTTGCGCAGGCCCTCGTAGGTGGGCCTGGCGTCCAGGGAGTCGATCGCGATGAGGTCGCCCGGTGCGACGGAGACGTCCTCACGGAGGCGGTCCTTCTGGTTGGGCTTGTCGCCGAGGACGGCGTCGAAGGAAGCCATGGCGATCGGGACCAGGTCGGGGTGGGCGACCCAGGAGCCGTCGAAGCCGTCGGCCGCCTCGCGGTCCTTGTCCGCCTTGACCTTCTCGAAGGCCACGCGATTGACCTCGGGGTCCTTGCGCGAGGGGATGAAGGCCGCCATTCCGCCGATCGCGTGGGCGCCCCGCTTGTGGCACGTGCGGACGAGGAGCTCGGTGTACGCGCGCATGAAGGGCGCGGTCATCGTCACCGCGTTGCGGTCCGGGAGGACGAACTTGGTGCCGCCGTCGCGGAAGTTCTTGACGATGGAGAACAGGTAGTCCCAGCGGCCGGCGTTCAGCCCGGCGGCGTGGTCGCGGAGCTCGTAGAGGATCTCCTCCATCTCGTACGCGGCCGTGATCGTCTCGATCAGGACGGTGGCGCGGACGGTGCCCTGGGGGATGCCGACGTAGTCCTGGGCGAAGACGAAGACGTCGTTCCAGAGGCGGGCCTCCAGGTGCGACTCCGTCTTCGGGAGGTAGAAGTACGGGCCCTTGCCGAGGTCGATCAGGCGCTTCGCGTTGTGGAAGAAGTACAGACCGAAGTCGACCAGCGCACCCGGGACCGGGCGGCCCTCGAAGCGCAGGTGGCGCTCCTCCAGGTGCCAGCCGCGGGGGCGCATCACGACGGTGGCGAGTTCCTCGGCCGGCCGCAGGGCGTACGACTTGCCCGAGCGGGCGTCGGTGAAGTCGATGCGGCGCTCGTAGGCGTCGATCAGATTGAGCTGGCCGAGGACGACGTTCTCCCAGGTGGGTGCGGAGGCGTCCTCGAAGTCGGCGAGCCAGACCTTCGCGCCCGAGTTCAGGGCGTTGATCGTCATCTTGCGGTCGGTCGGGCCGGTGATCTCGACGCGGCGGTCGTTGAGGGCGGCCGGGGCCGGGGCGACCTTCCAGCTTTCGTCCTCGCGGATCTGTGCGGTCTCCGGGAGGAAGTCGAGGCTGCTGGTGCGGGCGATCTCGGCACGGCGCCCGGCGCGGCGGGCGAGGAGCTCGTCACGCCGGGGCGTGAATCGCCGGTGCAGCTCGGCCACGAAGGCGAGGGCCGCATCGGTGAGGACCTCCTCCTGCCGGGGCAGTGGCTCGGCTTCGACGATGGCCAGCGGCGACGGCGCTGGTGCGGACATGAGCTGTCACTTCCTTCAGCGAGCTTCACGGGCAGTGCCTGGCGGCCGCGGGGTCGTGAATTTGGCACTCAGTGCCAGAGCTCCGAGATACGGTCGTCGGCGCCGTCCGGGGTGTTGGGCGCTTCTGATCAGTGGATAGTAGTTACCGCATAGTGGAAGTTCAATGGTTTGTTGATGTCGAGATTCTCTGGGTCGACACATCGTGGCGCTCGGTGCCACACCGCTCACTGGGTGCTCATTCAAGGTGCGCCAGATCTTCCGGTGTGTCGATGTCGTACGGCTCCGCCACGTCACCGCACTCGACCAGTGTGATCTCCTTCTCGTGCTCCGTGAGGTAGTCCCGGGCCCCGCGGTCGCCCGACGCACGAGCCGCGACCGCCTCCCACCGGCCGGCGCCGAACAGGACCGGATGGCCGCGCCTGCCGTCGTACGCGGCCGAGACGAGCGCCGATGGGGAGTCGCAGGCGGCCACCACCCGGGCGACGGCCGCCGCGCCGATCCCGGGCTGGTCCACCAGCGAGACGAGCACCGCTTCCCGGTCCCCGCCCGCGGTGATCAGCGACGCGAGACCGGTACGGAGCGAGGAGCCCATGCCCTCCTCCCAGTCCGGGTTGACGGACACGACGCAGCCCGCCAGCTCGGCCCGCCGCAGCACCTCGTCCGCCGCCGCACCCAGCACGACGTGCACGGACCGGCAGCCGCCCGCCCGCAGAACGCGCACCGCGTTCTCCACCAGGGGCCGGCCGCGGTGCTCCAGCAACGCCTTGGGGCGGCCGCCCAGCCGACGGCCCCCGCCCGCTGCCAGAACCAGCCCTGCGACCTGCGGATTGTCTGAAGTGTGAGCCATGCACCCTGCATACCTCATCGGGCGGCGGGATGGCGGGACGGCGCCGCGACTTGGATAAGGTGCCGTTCCGATACCGCAGTTCGCCAACGGGGGCCCTGAAGACACGAGCAGTCGTCAGCCGGAACGGGACAGCGTCTTCCAGCCGTTGGAGCACGACGATCCGCGGACCGTCGCCGGGTACCGGCTCGCCGCACGGCTCGGCGCCGGCGGCATGGGCAAGGTGTATCTGTCGTACACGCCGGGCGGGCGGCCCGTCGCCATCAAGGTGATCCGGCCCGACTTCAGCCAGGACCCCGAGTTCCGGCGGCGGTTCGCGCAGGAGGTGCAGTCCGCGCAGCGCGTGCAGGGGCTGTACACCGCACCGGTCATCGACGCCGACACGGACGGCGCCCAGCCATGGCTCGCGACCGCGTACGTGCCCGGGCCGTCGGTCGCCGACGCCGTGCTCGCCCACGGGGCACTGCCGGTGGAGGCGGTGCTCCTGCTGGTCGCCGGTATCGCCGAGGCCCTGCACGTGATCCATGGCGCGGGCATCGTCCACCGCGACCTCAAGCCGTCGAACGTGCTGCTCGCCGCCGACGGCCCGCGCGTCATCGACTTCGGCATCGCGCGCACCGCCGACGCCACCTCGCTCACGGGCAGCGGCGTGACCATCGGTACGCCGTCGTTCATGGCCCCGGAACAGGCCGCGGGGCGGCAGATCACCCCCTGCGACCGACATCTTCGCCCTCGGCCAGGTCGCGGCGTACGCGGCGACGTGGAGTACGCCGGCGTCGGCCTGTCGTCGGACAACGGCGCGCAGATGGTCCTGCTCCAGGGCGGACAGCAGGGCTCGCTGGAGACCTGCAGGACCGAGACGCGCTTCACCACCTACATCCAGCGGCAGCAGATCTCCTCGGGCGCCCAGATCTGCGTGCGGACGACCTCGGGCAACCTCGGGCTCCTCACCGTGAAGGGATTCAGCCCCGAATCGGACCCCAGCACCTACATCAAGCTCGACCTGACGGTCTGGCGCAAGGCACTGGAAGTCGACACGTCCTGATGGTCCACAGCCGGTCGGTCCGGCATCCGGTCGGTTCGGCGATCGACCGGTTCGCGCAGGTCGGTCCGGCAGCCGGTCGGTCCGGCAATCGACCGGTCCGCTGCCGGTCGATCCGGTAGTCGGTCCGGTCGGGTGTTCGGTAGGCCGCTCGGTCGGCTGTTCGGCCGAAGGTTCGACTTTCGGGCCGGTGCAAGGAGCCGACAGGCGACACGTCGAGCTGAATTTCGTACCGCGGAGTGGCGAAGCGCCTACGGAATGGCGTTAACTTGCCCGCGACCCCAGGCGTTTGACCATCGTCGGGCTGGTCTTACACCGGGCAGCACAACGAGGTGCGAGGGGGAGGGCTTTGTTGCGGAGCGTGGGGCAGACGCGGGTGACAGGGAGCGACGAGGACCCGAGAGTCACGGAGCTGCGCGCTGCCGTCTCCCGGCTGCGACGCGAACTGGCCGGGCATCCGGCCGAGTTCGCCGACCGCGGGATCGCCGAGGACGAGCTGGCGGCGATCGACGCGATGGCGGTCAGCGGGGTGCCGGAGATCCGGCGGCTGCGCCGCTCGCTCCTGCTGATCGCCGGGTCGATCGGGTCGGTGAGCGCGCTCGCCGGCGGACTGACGAACGTGCGGAACGCGGTGGAGCTGTTCGGCGAGGCGAAGGGGCCCGACGCACGGATCTGACCACCTGGCCGAGCGAGCTCATCGGCATCCCGCTCGGCGCCGTCGGCGGCTGACTACCCTGGGAGGTGATGTTCACCTCCCAGGGCCCCACGTTCCGCGAGCTCGCCGTACAGGCGCTGTCGTCGGTCGAGCACGGCTACGACCTGCTCGCGCCGAAGTTCGACCAGACCCCGTTCCGGACGCCGGAGCGGATTCTCGACGAGGTCGTGGGCGCGCTCCGGCCGCTCGGGCCGTTCCGTACCGGGCTCGACATCTGCTGCGGCACGGGCGCGGGCACCGGCGTCCTGACGCGGCTGTGCGGGGAACGGGTCGTCGGAGTCGACTTCAGCGCGGGCATGCTCGGCGTGGCCAGGTCCGCCGAGCCCGCCGCCGACTGGGTACGGGCCGACGTCCGTGCCCTGCCGTTCCGGCCGGCCTTCGACCTGGCCGTGAGCTTCGGGGCGTTCGGTCACTTTCTGCCGAAGGAGCGGCCCACGCTGTTCGCGCAGGTGCACTCGGCGCTGCGACCGGGCGGCCTGTTCGCCTTTCCGGTGGGTGCGCCGCCCCGGTTCGGCTCGCCGGCGTACTGGGCGATGCTCGGCTTCGACACGTCGATGCGCGTGCGCAATCTGCTGTGGCGGCCCCGCTTCGTCATGTACTACCGCACCTTTCCGCTCCCCGACGTCCTCGCCGAGCTGGAACGGGCCGGATTCGAGGCGGAGTTGCTCGCACTGGACGGACTGGGGAAGAGGCGGGACGGCAGCCCGCGCTGCGCGATGGTGCTGGCGCGCCGCCGGGCCTGACCCGCGGCGCCCGGTCCGAGGTGTGGCGCCCGGTCCGATGTGTGGCCAGGGGCTTGACCTGTGGCGCCCGGTCCGGCGTGCGGCGCGGCTCCGACGTGGCGCCCGGGCGGCGACGTGTGCGGTCAGCGGCGGATCAGCCGGCGGGCCGTCGCCGTGGCCACCGCCGCCGTACGGGAGTCGACGCCGAGCTTGGCGTAGACGTGGACCAGATGGGACTTGACCGTCGCCTGGCTGAGGAAGAGCCGCTTGCTGATCTGCTGGTTGGACAAGCCCTCGCTCACCAGCTGCAGCACCTCCAGCTCGCGCTTCGTCAGCGCCTGTGCGGGCGTACGCATCCGGTCCATCAGACGGTGCGCGACCGCCGGGGCCAGCGCCGACCGGCCGGCCGCCGCCGTCCGTACGGCCGCGGCCAGCTCCTCCGGCGGGGCGTCCTTCAGCAGATAGCCGCTCGCCCCCGCCTCGACCGCCGCGAGGATGTCGACGTCCGAGTCGTACGTGGTGAGGACGAGGACGCGGGGTCCGCCCTGCCGCGCCGTGATCGCGGCGGTGGCCTGCGAGCCGTGCATCCCGGTACCGAACTGAAGGTCCATCAGGACGACGTCGATGTCCCCGGCGGCGGCCCTCTCGGCGGCCTGCTCGGCCGTGGCGGCCTCCGCGACGACGGTGAAGCCGGGCTCCGTGTCCAGGACGGCCCTGAGTCCGGCCCGTACCACGGGATGGTCGTCGGCGAGCAGCAGGCGGATCGTCATGAGGGAACTCCGGGCGAGAGCGGCAGGGTGACGGCGACGGCGGTGCCCTGGCCCGGCGCGGACTCGACGGTGAACGTGCCGTTCAGCGATTCCGCGCGCGAGCGCATCGCGGGCAGCCCGAAGCCGCCCTCGGACGGCTGGGACGGCTGGGACGGCTGGGACGGCTCGGACGGCTCGTGCGGCCCCGACGGCCCGGGCGACCCGGACGGCCCGGATGGCGGCGACGACCTCGACGACCTCGACGACCTTGACGACCGGGGCGACATGGGGTCGAACCCCCGCCCGTCGTCCACGACGTCCAGCGTGACCGACGATTCCATGAAGGTCAGGGTGATCTCGGCGCGCTCGGCCGCCGCGTGGCGGACCGTGTTCGCGAGGGCCGACTGGGCGATCCG
Organism: Streptomyces sp. NPDC054841; assembly: GCF_053611045.1. Lineage (NCBI taxonomy): Bacteria > Bacillati > Actinomycetota > Actinomycetes > Kitasatosporales > Streptomycetaceae > Streptomyces > Streptomyces sp. NPDC054841. The sequence continues at coordinate 18,228 of NZ_JBSGZO010000087.1, forward strand.
CAGCAGGGCCACTTCGTACGGGGTGGGCAGCGGGGCGGGACTGCCACTGACCGAGAACCGGACACGCGGACCCGGTCCGGGCCGGGTGAGCCGGTCCAGCGCGGCGGCCAGCGTGCCGTGCTCCAGGTCCGGCGGAGTCAGGGCCCGGACGAAGCGACGGGCCTCGGCGAGGTTGTCCTGGGCGGCCCGGCGCGCCTGCGAGATGTGCTCCGCCGCGGGGGAGTCCGCGGGCAGTGCCCGCTCGGCCGCCCGCAGCAGCAACTGGATGGAGGACAGCCCCTGCGCGAGTGTGTCGTGGATCTCGCGGGCGAGCCGCTCGCGTTCGGCGAGCGTGCCCGCGTGCCGCTCGGCCGCCGCCAGCTCGGCGCGGGTCGAGACCAGCTCCTCGATGAGCCGGCGCCTGCGCTCGCTCTCCCGGTACAGCGCCCGGTAGCCGAGCACGGTCGCCACGGCGACGGCCGCACCCAGGAGCGGTCCGATGAACGCACCCGGGCTGAGCGGCTCGCCGTGCCGCACGTACGACAGGATCGCCGCGCCCACCGTCGCGGCGACGGCCGGCAGGGACCAGCGCACGGGCAGCAGATGAAGCTGGAGGAAGAACAGCGGGAACGCCGTCCACAGGCCGTCCGGCGTGAACCCGAGCAGTGCCAGCCAGGCCGTGCACAGGGCGGCCAGCCAGAGCGCCGCGGCGGTACGTGATTCGCGCACGCCGCGAAGGGCGGAGCCCGCCGCGTACACCGCCGCGGTCATCGCCGCCGCCGTGACGACGGCCGCGGCGTCGGGTTTGTGGTCGGCGACGGCCCGTACGGCGGCGAGCGTCAGCAGCCCTGCCATCAGCAGATGCAGACAGAGATGGAGGGTGCGCAGTGTGGGGGTGAGCGGGCGGGGATCCATGGCCGCTCCAGAGTAGGCCGGGTGTTCCGCGCTCCGTCGGCCCGGTCCCACGTCGCGCAGGCGCGGCACGGCGGGCGAGTGTGAGTACTTCGCCGACCGGCGGAACGTCGGCCCTTCGGAAGGGAACGTTCGGCTCGCTGAACCGCCCGTATCAGTCCCGCGTCTTTCCTCGCGACCGCGCACCACACGCACTGGAGAACGGACCGTGAGCGACAAGAACGTCGAGCAGACCGGCGAGCGGGGTTATGAGCCGGGGCCCTGGTGGATGGGGCTCGGGACGGTGGGGGCTGTCGCACTGATCGTCCTCGGGGGGCTCGTAGCAGCGTGGGTCTTCTTCCGGCTGCCCGGCACCCCGGAGAACATGGCGACCGGCTACTACCAGGCCGCCAAGGTCGCCGCCGTCGGACTGGTGCTTGCGGGAAGCGCCCTGCTGGGCCGCCGCCGCGCCCGGACCGCGGCGGTCGAGGAAACCAACGCGCCAGAACGCGCATGACGCCACCGGCCGGTGGGTCGCGGTGGTGAGGGGAGACGCGCACGAGCTGTGCCGCCATCGGCCGGCCGGCCGCCCTCTGCCCCCGCGCGCGGGCCGTGCGCACCGCCCGCAGATGGCTGCGCCTGCCGCGCGTGGCCGCGCCCGGCCACGCCCGGCCACGCCCGAGTGTGCCCGCCGCAGCCTATTCGGCGACCGGATGTGCAGGATCCGGGGGAATGTCCGCACGACCGTTGACAACGATGTCTGATGCGTGGTCCAGTCCTCTGGCATCCAGTACTCGCACTGCCGTCGGGCGGCGGGAGGAGGCCTTGCGGCGATGACGTTCGCCTCGATCTCCCTGTACGCGAAACCCACTTGGCGCATGCGTGCGGCCCACGCGGTCGCGCTGGTCCTGGCGATGCTGGTGCCCGCGCCGCCGGGCCGTGCCGTCGCCGCGGAAGGCGACGAGGAAGGCCCCGCGGACGCCTGCGCGGAGCCCGCTGCCGTATCCGCCGGAGCCCCGGACCCGGCGCTGCCCACGCCCACGCCCGCGCCTGCGCCTGCGTCTGCGCCCGCGCCCACGCCGCGGTCCGTGAAGCGGCTCCCGGGGACCGTACGCATCCCCGCCGCCGTCACCCTGGTCGCCGGGGCCGCGACCGACGGGCCCGCGCTCACCGTCGTGCGGGATGTGCTCCGGAGCGCGGGAGTCCGGACGATCCGTCAGATCGACGGCCGCACCGACCCGGGGCCGGGCCTCGCGGTCGTCGTCGGCGGTGCCAAGGAGAACGCCGCCACCGCTGCGGTGCTCGACGCGCTCGGGGTCCAGGGTGCGGAGACGATGGCGGCCGAGGGCTATGTCATGGCGGCCCGGGACGACCGCATCGTCCTCGCGGGTGCGGACGCGGCCGGGACGTACTACGCGGCGCAGACCCTCCGGGAGCTTCTGCGCGCGAACCGCGCCGCGACGCTCGCCGGTGTCGAGATCCGGGACTGGCCCGGGATGCGGCGGCGCGGCATCGTCGAGGGCTTCCACGGCCGGCCCTGGTCGCACGAACAGCGCCTCGCCGGCCTCGACTGGATGGGCCGGCACAAGATGAACCTGTACGTCTACACGCCGAAGGACGACCCGTACCTGCGCGCCGAGTGGCGCAAGCCCTACCCGGCGGACGAACTGGCCCGGCTGCGCGCGCTCGTGGAGCGCGCACAGGCCCAGCACGTCGAGTTCGGGTACGTGCTCTCTCCCGGCCTCTCCGTCTGCTGCTCCGACCCCGCCGAGTCCCGCGCGCTCACCGCGAAGTTCGCGTCGCTCCGGGACATCGGCGTACGCACCTTCGTCGTGGCGTTCGACGACATCGACCACCGGGAGTGGAACTGCGGCGCGGACCGTGCGGCCTTCGGCACCGGACCCGCCGCGTCCGCCGCCGCGCAGGCGCATCTCGTCAACGCGGTCCAGCGCGAGTTGATCACCACCCACTCCGGCGCCGCCCCGCTGGAGATGGTGCCCACCGAGTACCGGGGCACCGCCGGGACCGAGTACGCGGAACGCCTCGCACGCGAGCTCGACCCGTCGGTGGTCGTCCGGTGGACCGGGGCGGAAGTGATCGCGCCGCACATCACCCGCGCGGAGGTCGCCGACGCCCGCAAGGTCCTCGGCCACCCCGTGCTGCTCGGGGACAACTACCCGGTCAACGACTACGTACCGGGGCGGCTGCTGCTCGGCCCGTACACGGGCCGTGAGTCCTCACTCGCCGCACCGGGCCGTCCCGGGGCGGCCGTCGGGCTCGTAGCCAACCCCATGCCTCAGGTCCGCGCGTCCCTGCTGTCGCTGTTCACCGTCGCCGACTACGCCTGGAACGACATCGCGTACGACCCCGAGCGCTCCTGGGCGGCCGCGATCAGCGAACTGGCGGGCCACGACCCGCGGACCGTGTGCGCACTGCGCGCCTTCGCCGGACTCAGCCACTCGTCGCGGATCGACCCGCGGCCCGCGCCCGAACTGTCCGCCCGGCTCGATGCGTTCTGGCGGGAGTGGACTGCTGGACGGAATGCCGGACGGGCCGCCGACCGGAGTGCCGGACGGACCGCTGGACGGACCGTCGGACGGAGCGGGCCCGTCGCCCGGCTGCACCGTGCGCTCAGCGAGATCGAGAATGCGCCCGCCGTGCTGCGCGCCCGCCTCGCCGACCCGGTCCTCCTCGCCGAGACGAAGCCCTGGCTGGACGCCACCGAGGCCTGGGGCCGGGCGGCCCGCACCGCGCTGGACATGCTCACCGCCCAGCGCGCCGGGCGCGGTGCCGACGCCTGGGCCGCACGCCAGTCGCTGTCCGCCCTGGTCACCAAGGCATCCTCGTACACCTGGACAGGGCTCGAGCCCGACCGTTCCCATCCCGTCGAACTCGACCCGGTTCTCGGTGAGTTCGTCGAGCGCGCGATCGCCGAGAACAACCGCTGGCTCGTCGAGGACCCGGACATTCTGTACTTACGGATGCGGGGGACCACCCGGGCCACCGCATCCGGCTACTCGGTCCACGAGTTCGAGACGTGACATGTCATACGTGAGTCAACCGAAAGTTTGATACCGCGGCCATCCGCGGTGCGATGCCCGGGCACGGCCGCCGCCCGCAGGCTGGTGACCATGTTCGTGGCATGGAGAGATCTGAGATTCGCCAAGGGGCGGTTCACGCTGATGGGCAGCGTGATCGTGCTGATCACACTGCTCGTCGGGTTGTTGTCCGGGCTGACGGCCGGGCTCGCCCGGGAGAACGTCTCGGCGGTCACCGGACTGCCCGCCGATCACCTCGCCTTCGCCGCCCCGCCCTCCGGCCGGTCGGTGTCCTTCACCGACTCGACCGTCACGGAGGGCGCGTGGCGGGCGTGGGCGAGCCGGCCGGGTGTCACCTTCGCCCAGCCCGTCGGCATCCGTACCCTCAGCGCGAGCGCGGGGGACCGTACGGCGGCCGTCTCGGTGTTCGGGGTCGAGCCGGACGGCGGGATCGCGCCGGCGAGGCTCGCTCCCGGCCGGGCCGTGCTCTCCGTAGGCGCCGCGGAGGAACTCGGTGCGTCCGTGGGCGACTCCGTACGCATCGGGCCGCGGAACGCGACCGTCGCGGCCGTCGCAGGTGATGCCTCGTACAGCCACACCCCCGTCGTCTGGACGGCGCTGGACGACTGGCAGGAACTCGGCCGCACCGGCACGACCCCGAGACGGCAGGCCACCGTCATCGCGCTGCGCACGGACGGCGGCGCGGACCTCGCGGCCGGGGACGCGGCCGCGGGCACCGAGACCCGGACGGTCGCCGACGCCCTCACCGCCATCGGGTCCTACCAGGCCGAGAGCGGCTCGCTCCAGCTCATGCGCGGCTTCCTCTTCGCCATCTCCGCGCTGGTCGTCGGCGCGTTCTTCACCGTCTGGACCATCCAGCGCAGCGCCGACATCGCCGTACTGAAGGCACTCGGCGCCGCCACCGGGTATCTGCTGCGGGACGCCCTCGGGCAGGCCGTGCTCATGCTGGGCGCCGGCACGCTGCTGGGGACCGCGCTGGCGGCCGGGACCGGCGCGCTGGTCGCCGGCGGGGACGTGCCGTTCGTGCTGGAGCCGTCGACCGTGCTGCTGCCGGCGGCCGTGATGATCGTGCTCGGTGTGCTCGGCGCCGCGCTGTCCGTCCGGCGGATCACTGCCGTCGACCCTCTCACCGCGCTGGGGAGCGCCCGATGACACTGCTGCTCGACGATGTCACCCTCACCTACCCGGACGGCGACGGGCGGCTGACCGCGCTCGACGCCGTCTCGCTCCAGGTCCCCGCGGGGTCGCTCACGGCGGTCGTCGGACCGTCCGGCTCGGGCAAGTCAAGCCTCCTCGCGGTCGCGGCGACGCTGGTCACGCCGGATGCCGGGCGGGTCGTCGTGGCCGATGAGGACACGGGAGTGCTGAGCCGTGCGGAGAAGGCCGCCCTGCGCCGTGAACACATCGGCATCGTCTTCCAGCAACCGCATCTGCTGCCCTCGCTGACGGCCGTGGAACAGCTCCAGGCGATGGCTCACCTCTCGGGCCGGCGGCCACGGCAGGCGCGCGACCGGGCCCGGGACCTGCTGGCGGCGGTCGGCCTCGGCGGACAGGCGGACCGTCGTCCGCACCAGCTCTCCGGCGGCCAGCGCCAGCGCGTCAACATCGCCCGCGCGCTGATGAACGACCCCGGCGTGCTCCTCGTCGACGAGCCGACCAGCGCCCTCGACCACGAGCGGGGCGCGGCGGTCCTCGACCTGCTGGTCTCGCTGACCCGGGAGCGGGGCACGGCGACGGTCCTGGTCACGCACGACCGAGCGCATCTGGACCGGGCGGACCGGGTCGTGACCATGCTCGACGGCACGTTGCCCTTGCCCCACCCCGCAGGGGGCTGACAGCACGCTGCCTCTGCCCCACCCCGCAGGGGGCCGAGGGGGGTACTC
>NZ_JBSGZO010000088.1:0-24037 GCF_053611045.1 Streptomyces sp. NPDC054841
GGCGCACTCGGCGCCTCCGCCTCAAGAGTAATCACGAGCCTGCCCCGCGGGGCAGGGGCTCAGCCGTTGTCCGTGCCGGATCCCCTGGATTCGGCGAGGGCGCGCAGGGCCCGTGCGTCACGGATCGCGTGCTGACGGGCGATTCCCGGCTGGATTCCGAGGACCGGGAGGCTGGTGCCGTCACTCAGATCGAGGAACACCCAGGGGTCACCCGGTCGGAGGTTGACACGGAGGATCTCCGCCCACTCCAGCCGGCGGCTGCGGGTGAGGTTGACGACGGTGACGCCCTGGTCGTCGGCGACGACCTTGGGACGGCTGAGCAGGGCCAGTACGCCGAAGAAGACCGCCGCGGTGAAGATGAAGCTGATCCGCTCACCCGGGCCGAGCTTCTCCAGCGCGAGCGCGACGGCCGTGATGACGGCGAACATCACCGTGCCGACCGACAGCAGGACGGCCCGGGTGCGGGTCGGCCTGAAGGTCACGGGCAGGGTGGGAAGCTCCTGTTGTTCCACAGTCATGATCCGTGCCAATCCTCAGAGACGGCAGGCGTGGATCGCCGTGGTCAGAATCGCGCGGGCGCCCAGCTCGTAGAGGTCGTCCATGATCCGCTGCGCCTCCTTGGCGGGGACCATCGCACGGACGGCGACCCAGCCCTCGTTGTGCAGCGGGGAGACGGTCGGCGATTCGAGGCCCGGGGTGAGGGCTACGGCCTGCTCCAGGTTCTCGACGCGGCAGTCGTAGTCCATCATCACGTAGCTGCGGGCCACGAGGACGCCCTGGAGGCGGCGCAGGAACTGCTGCACCTTGGGATCGTCCGCCTTGGCACCCGTGCGGCGGATGACGACGGCCTCGGAGGTGAGGATCGGCTCACCGATGACGCCGAGTCCGGCGTTGCGCAGGCTGGTGCCGGTCTCCACGACATCGGCGATGACCTGGGCGACGCCCAGCTCGATCGCGGTTTCGACGGCGCCGTCGAGGTGGACGACGGAGGCGTCGATGCCGTTGTCCGCGAGGTGCTTGGCGACGATGCCCTCGTACGAGGTGGCGATCGTCAGCCCGCCGAAGTCCTCGACGCCGGAGGCGGTACCGGGCTTGGTGGCGTAGCGGAAGGTCGAGCGGGCGAAGCCGAGCTGGAGGATCTCCTCGGCGTTCGCGCCGGAGTCGAGGAGCAGATCGCGGCCGGTGATGCCGATGTCGAGGCGGCCCGAGCTGACGTAGATCGCGATGTCGCGGGGGCGCAGATAGAAGAACTCGACCTCGTTCTCGGGGTCGACGAGCACAAGCTCCTTGGAGTCCTTGCGCTGGAGGTAGCCCGCCTCATGGAGCATCTCCCCCGCAGGTCCGGAGAGTGAACCCTTGTTGGGGACGGCGATGCGCAGCATGAGGCGGGCTTCCTTTGCTTGGAGAGTGGGAACCTGTCTGAGGCTTCTGCTCAGAGGGTGCGTATCAGAGGTGGGCGTAGACGTCGTCGAGGGAAATCCCCCGGGCGACCATCATCACCTGGACGTGGTACAGCAGCTGCGAGATCTCCTCGGCTGCGGCTTCCTTGCCCTCGTACTCGGCGGCCATCCACACCTCGGCGGCCTCCTCGACGACCTTCTTGCCGATGGCATGGACACCCTTGTCCACCAGCTCGGCGGTGCGGGAGGTGGCGGGATCGCCATTGGCGGCCTTGTGCTGGAGCTCGGCGAAGAGCTCCTCGAAAGTCTTCTTGGACATGGTGGTCCCACCCTACGCGGAAGTGGCCTCTCCTCAGCGCCAGGGTTCAGATACTGAACGCAGCGTCGCCGCGGTGGCCACGGCGGCGGTGACCGCCTCGTGTCCCTTGTCCTCGTTGGAGTCCTCCAGCCCGGCCCGGTCGAGCGCCTGCGCCTCGGTGTCGCAGGTCAGTACGCCGAAGCCGATGGGGACGCCCGTGTCGATGGAGACCTGGGTGAGGCCCTGGGTGACGCCCTGGCACACGTACTCGAAGTGGGGGGTTCCGCCACGGATCACGACGCCCAGCGCGACGACCGCGTCATAGCCCCGGCCGGCCAGCACCTTGGCGACGACGGGCAGCTCGAAGCTGCCGGGGACCCGCAGCAGGGTCGGCTCGTCGATGCCCAGCTCGTGCAGGGCGCGCAGGGCGCCGTCGACGAGTCCGTCCATGACCTTCTCGTGCCACTGGGCCGCGATGACCGCCACGCGGAGGTCTCCGCAGTTGCGTACGGACAGTTCGGGTGCGCCCTTGCCGCTCACGTTTCTCCTCGTTCCGTTTCTTGCTGTCTCGCTGTCTTGCTGGCTTGCTGTCTTGCTGTCCTGCTGGCTTATTGGTTGCCGCAGGTCGACGCGGTGGCGGCGTCGAGCCAGGGCAGATCGTGTCCCATCCGGTCCCGCTTGGTCCGCAGATACCGCAGGTTGTGCTCGCCCGCCTGCACCGGCATGGCCTCGCGGCCCTCGACCTTCAGACCGTGCCGCACCAGCGCGCTGATCTTGTCGGGGTTGTTGGTCATCAGCCGGAGGCTGCGTACGCCGAGGTCGACGAGGATCTGCGCGCCCGCGGCGTAGTCCCGGGCGTCGGCGGGCAGGCCGAGCTCCAGGTTGGCGTCCAGCGTGTCGCGGCCGCGTTCCTGCAGTTCGTAGGCCCGCAGCTTGGACAGCAGACCGATGCCGCGGCCCTCGTGGCCGCGGAGATAGACGACCACTCCGCGCCCGGCCTCGGTGATGCGCTCCATGGAAGCCTGCAGCTGGGGGCCGCAGTCGCAGCGCAGCGAGTGGAAGATGTCCCCGGTCAGGCACTCGGAGTGGACCCGGACGAGGACGTCCTCGCCGTCGCCGATGTCGCCGTGGACGAGGGCGACATGCTCGACTCCGTCGACGGTGGAGCGGTAGCCGTACGCCGTGAAGGCGCCGTGCGCGGTGGGCAGGCTGACCTCGGCCTCGCGGCGGACGGTCGGCTCGGAGCTGCGGCGGTAGGCGATCAGGTCTTCGATGGAGATGATCGTAAGGCCGTGCTTGCGGGCGAACGGGATCAATTCGGGCAGCCGCAGCATGACGCCGTCCTCGCCGGCGATCTCCACGATCGCTCCGGCGGGGCGCAGTCCCGCGAGCCGGGCGAGGTCGACGGCGGCCTCGGTGTGGCCGTTGCGCACGAGGACACCACCGGGCTTGGCGCGCAGCGGGAAGACATGGCCGGGGCGCACGAAGTCGGTCGGCGCGGCGGTGCCGCTCGCCAGCAGCTGGAGGGTGGTGGCCCGGTCGGCGGCGGAGATGCCGGTGGTCACGCCGTACACGGGGGCGGCGTCGACGGAGACGGTGAAGGCCGTGCTCATCGACTCGGTGTTGTGGTCGACCATCTGCGGCAGCTGAAGTCGCTCCAGCTCGTCGCTCTCCATGGGCGCGCAGATCAGCCCGCGGCACTCGCTCATCATGAAGGCGACGATCTCGGGCGTGGCCTTCTCGGCGGCGATGACGAGGTCGCCCTCGTTCTCACGGTCCTCGTCGTCGACGACCACGACGGGCCGGCCCGCGGCGATGTCACGGATGGCCTGCTCGACGGGGTCGAGGGCGAATCCCTCGGTGTCGTCGTTGTCCGTCGGGTACCAGGTGGGCAGAGCACTCATGCTGCCGCTCCTTCCAGAACGGTGGTGCGGGACCGGAGCCACCAGTCGCGCAGGCCCCACAGGACGAGCGCGCCGTAGATGACGTAGACGAAGCCGGAGAAGGCGAAGCCGTTGGCGAAGTTGAGCGGTACGCCGACCAGGTCGACGAGCAGCCAGGCGAACCAGAACTCGACCATGCCGCGCGCCTGGGCGTACATGGCGACCAGCGTGCCGACGAAGATGTACGCGTCGGGCCACGGGTCCCAGGACAGCGACGGGTACGCGGTGAACAGCCCGCCGACGGCGAGGGTGCCGAGGACGGCCGCGCCGGCCATCACCCCGCGCTCGCGCCAGGTGGCGAAGCGGACGGCGATCGAACCGTCCTGGGCCTGCTGCCGGCCGCGGGTCCACTGCCAGTAGCCCCATGCCGCGACGGCCATGACGACGACCTGCTTGCCGGCGCTGCCCGTCAGGTGGGACGTGGCGAACGCGGCGAAGAGGATGACGCCGGAGGCGAACTGGGCGGGCCAGGTCCATATCGAGCGCCGCCAGCCGAGCGCGAGCGCGGTCAGGCCGACGATGTTGCCGATCATGTCGGACCACTTGATGTGCTGGCCGAAGGCGGTGAAGGCCTCCGAGTTCAGCCAGTCCAGGGCGCTCACTTCGCGCTCTCCTCGGCGTCGGCGCCGAGCAGCCGCTCGACGTACTTGGCGATGACGTCGACCTCGAGGTTGACCGGGTCGCCGGGCTGCTTGATGCCGAGCGTGGTCAGCGCGAGGGTGGTGGGGATCAGGCTGATGGTGAAGTAGTCGGGACCCGCGTCGACGACGGTGAGACTGACTCCGTCGACGGTGATGGAGCCCTTCTCGACGACGTACCGGGTGAGGTCCGCCGGGAGCGAGATCTTGACGATCTCCCAGTTCTCGGACGGCTTGCGCTCGACGATGGTGCCGGTGCCGTCGACGTGTCCCTGGACGATGTGGCCGCCGAGCCGGCCGCCGACGGCCATCGGCCGTTCCAGGTTGACGCGGGAGCCGGCGGCGAGCGCACCGAGGCTGGAGCGGTTCAGCGTCTCGGCCATCACGTCGGCGGTGAACTCGCCGTCGGCGGTGTCCACGACGGTGAGGCACACGCCGTTGACGGCGATGGAGTCTCCGTGCTGCGCGCCGTCGGTGACGACAGGGCCGCGCAGGCGGAAGCGGGAGGCGTCGCCGAGGTCCTCGACCGCGGCGACCTCACCCAGCTCTTCGACGATTCCGGTGAACACTCAAGCTCCCTTGGGGACGGTCGCGGTGATGCGAAGATCGGGGCCGATCCGTACGGTCTCGGTCACGTCGAGCCGCAACGCTTCGGTGATGGTGGTGATTCCGGCGTCGGCGAGGGCCGGGCGGCCCGCGCCGAGAAGTACGGGCGCGAGGTAGCCGACGACTCGATCGACGGCTCCCGCGGAGACGAAGGACCCGGCGAGGGCCGGTCCGCCTTCGAGGAGTACGGAGCGGACGCCTCGTTCGTACAGGGCGTCCAGCAGTGCGGTGACGGACAGACCGCGGCCGTCCCTGGGTAGCCGCAGGACGTCCGGGAGGTGGTCGCTCTCCGCGTCCTCGGCGACCGCGATCAGGGTCGGTGCGGCGTCGTCGAGGACGCGGGCGCCGGGCTTCACGGCGGCGGCGTCGGTGTCGACGACGACACGCAGTGGCTGTACGGCGCCGTCCACACCGCGCACGGCGAGGTGCGGGTCGTCGGCGCGGGCCGTGCCGGAGCCGACGATCACGGCATCGGCCTCGGCGCGCAGCCGGTGGACGTCGGCGCGGGACTCGGGGGAGCTGATCCAGCGGCTGGTGCCGTCGGCGGCGGCGATCCGGCCGTCGAGGGTGGCGGCGTACTTCCACAGGACGTAGGGACGGCCCAGGCGTACGCAGGTGAGCCAGGCGATGTTGCCGGCCTCGGCCTCGTCGGTGAGGAGCCCGGACCCGACCTGGACGCCGGCCGCGCGCAGTGTGTCGGCACCGCCGGTGGCCTGCGGGTTCGGGTCGGCTACGGCGTACACGACCCGGGCGATCCCGGCGTCGGCGAGCGCCTGCGCACAGGGGCCGGTGCGACCGGTGTGGTTGCAGGGTTCGAGGGTGACGTACGCGGTGCCGCCGCGGGCGCGCTCGCCCGCGTCACGGAGGGCGTGGATCTCGGCGTGCGGGCCGCCGGCGCGCTGGTGGAACCCCTCGCCCACGGGCTGTCCGGACGCGTCGGTGATGACGCACCCGACGACCGGGTTGGGGCTGGTGGAGCCGAGTCCACGGGCGGCGAGCTCAATGGCTCGGCGCATCGCGTCTGCGTCGGCTGCGGTGGCCACCGGGTCCTCCTGCCTCTTCGGGCACGGACTCCGGGGCTGTCGATGACGACAGAGAAAGCGGAACAACACCTCACGGGAGCGCCGGACCCGACGGAACCGACCGTCCTTGAGGATCTCCCGCAAGGACGATCAGCCACAGACGGCCGACGGACCACGAGGGTCGCCCACCGCGCACTGCCTCCCATCCGGACTTTCACCGTCGGTCCAGGAATTTCACCTGGTCAACCGACCGCTGGATGCGGACGGGTCGCGGACTGTAACCGCCGGTTCGGAATTACACCGACCCCGGAGTGCGCTGCTGCTGATACAGGGCCAGTCTGCCACGCCTGATTGCGGGCCATGCGAGCGAATGACTGTGTCCTGACTCACAACTAGGGCCTGTCGTTCGGATCAGGCCGGCAGCGACATCTGCGGCTACCGCCGCGGGGCGAGCGGGGTCCGGCGCGTGCAGATGCAAGGCGGAGGAAGGAGCCACTGCGGTGGGGGTACCTCCCGTGCCCGAAGGGCTACGGGGGACATTGGCGACTGACGACAACGCAGCTGGGGGTCCCCCCAGGCGAAGCTCTGGGGGAGCGCGTGCCAGGGCACGCGAGCCCGGCAAGATCCGAACGACAGGCCCTACGGCCAGTGGGGGCTTTTGCGGCGGAGAAGACGGGTCAGCGGCGCGCGGAGGCCGGGGCCGACGGGGCAGCCGGCGAGGACCTGATGGAAGCGGTGGAGCTCACGGAGAGCCCTCACCGTGGACAGGTCGTCGCGGCCGGGGAGCGGCGGGGCAGTTTCACCGTGCTGGGCGGCCCGCCAGGTGTCGAGCATGTGCTGCTGGATGACGTCCATGCGATTCAGGCTGCGCCGGTCCGGCGCCCCGCGGCGCGTCGATTGACGATCGGCGTCAATCGGCGCGACCGGCCGCCACCGCCACCCCGCACCATGGGGGATGTGAGCGTCACCATCGACATCGCGGGCCTGCCGCCCGAGCGCATCGTCTTCGAGATATCACCCCTCGCCGAGCTGGGCGTGGCGCTGCACGCGCTGGCCGAGCCCGGGCATCATCCGGGGCTGCACGGCTGGGCGACGGCGACCGCCGCCGCGCTGAAGCCCGACCTTGCCGACCGGCTGCACGAGGCGGAGTTCCTCTGGACGTCGACCTTCTCGGACGTGTTCCTGCCGTTCTCCGGCGTCCGCGGCGGCGACGGCCGCACGGGCACCACCCTCGCCGAAGAGCTCGACATGATCGACCGGCTCGACGACGAGCGATTCATCGCCTGCACCATGGAGTTCACCTGCTCGGCCTGGTACGCCACGGGCGGCCCCGTGGACCGCGACCGTGCGCTGGAGCTCGCCGCCACCCGCGGCCCCAAGCAGCTCGACTTCGCCCGGCGGCTGCTGGACGACCCCGCCTCCGTACGCGCCTGGATACGGCGCCTCTTCGAAGACTGCGAGCAGGCGTTCTTCGCGGACACCTGGAACCGCGTCCGCACCCAGCTCGCCGCCGACGCCCGCCACAAGACCGACCTACTGCGCCGCAAGGGCCTCGCGGAGGCGCTGCGCGCCGTGTCCCCCGCGCTCTCGCTCAACGACGCGACGGGCCGTATCGAGGCCGACAAGCTCACGGTGGGCCACACGACCGCCGTGGACCCGGCCGTCGGTGCGGGGGTCACCTTCGTGCCGTCCAGCTTCGGCTGGCCGCATCTGATGGTGCTGCACGCCCCCGGCTGGCGGCCGGTCGTGCAGTACCCCGTCGCCACCCCCGAACTCCCCGGCCCCGCCTCCGTACAGCTGCTCACACTGCGGATGCAGGCGCTCGCCCACCCCATGCGCCTGCGGCTGTGCCGCAACCTCGCCCGCGCGCCGTACACGACGGGCGAGCTGGCCGACGCGCACGGCATCACCGCGCCGGAGGTCTCCCGGCATCTGTCGGTCCTGAAGAAGGCCGGTCTGATCACGACCCGGCGGCGCGGCCGGTACGTGCTCCACCAGCTGGACGTCTCGGTCGTGGCCCGGCTGGGCAGCGACTTCCTGGAGACCGTCCTGCGCTGAGGCCCGTGGAAGCGGCGCACAGGTACGCCCGGCGCGAAGCGGGCGATCTCCCGATCAGTCGACCTGGGTCGGCCGGCCCGGATCGGTCGAGCCGGATCAGTCGAGCCGGATCAGTCGAGCCGGATCAGTCAACCCTGCCCGGTCGACCCGGCCGGTCGACCCAGCCGATCGACCCGGCCGGTCGAAGCGGGTCAGGCGCCCGCGCCGCCGCCCGCCCGCACCAGGCCGGTCTCGTACGCGAGGACCACGACCTGTACCCGGTCCCGCAGACTCAGCTTGGTGAGGATGCGCCCCACATGGGTCTTGACCGTGGCCTCCGACAGCACCAGCCGGGCGGCGATCTCACCGTTCGACAGGCCCTGGGCGACGAGGAGCATGACCTCGCGCTCGCGGTCCGTGAGCCGCTCCAGCTCCTTGTGCTGCGGCTCCTTGCTGGTCGACGGAAGCATCGGCGAGAAGCGGTCCAGCAGCCGGCGCGTCGTGGACGGCGCGACCACTGCGTCACCGCTGTGCACGGAACGGATCGCGCCGAGCAGCTCGCCCGGCGGCACGTCCTTCAGCATGAAGCCGCTCGCACCCGCCTTCAGCCCCGAGAACGCGTACTCGTCGAGGTCGAAGGTGGTCAGGATCAGCACCTTGGGCGCACCGGGCTGGGCGCAGATGCGACTGGTCGCCTCCACCCCGTCCAGGCGCGGCATGCGCACATCCATCAGCACCACGTCCACCGCCGTCGAGCGGAGGATCTCGATCGCCTCGGCCCCGTCACCGGCCTCCGCCACGACCTCCATGTCCGGCTGGGCGGCGAGCACCATCCGGAAGCCGGTGCGCAGCAGCACCTGGTCGTCGACGAGCATCACGCGGATGGTCATGTACGGAGTCCTTGTCTCGGGGGCGTGGTCAGCCGTCTCGGGGGGCGTGGTCAGCCGTCTCGGTGCGTGGTGAGCCTAGTGGGCGGGCTTGAGCGGGAGCAGGGCGCTGATCCGGAATCCGCCGCCCGGCCGCGGCCCGGCGTCCAGCGTGCCGCCGACCATGCCGACGCGCTCCCGCATGCCGATGAGGCCGTGGCCCTTGCCGTCGGCGCCGCCGTCCTCGTACATCTCGTGGGCCGCACCCCGGCCGTCGTCCTCGACGAGCAGCCCGAGCCCGTCGTCGAAGTACACCAGCCGGACGCTCGCCCCGGCATCCGGACCACCGTGCTTGCGGGTGTTGGTGAGGGCCTCCTGCACGATCCGGTACGCAGTGAGCTCCACGCCGCTGGGCAGCGGGCGCGGGGTGCCCTCGATCTTGAAGTCGACCGTCAGGCCCGCGCTCCGCACCTGCTCGACCAGGTCCTCGATCTGCTCGACGTCGGGCTGCGGCACGTACTCCCCGCTCTCCGGGGCGTCGCCCGTGCGCAGCACGCCCAGCAGCCGGCGCATCTCGGCGAGTGCCTGGCGGCCGGTGCTGGAGATGGTCTCCAGCGCCTGCCGGGCCTGGTCGGGCGCGGCGTCCAGAACGTACGCGGCACCGTCGGCCTGGACCACCATCACCGAGACGTTGTGCGCGACGACGTCGTGCAGCTCACGGGCGATACGGGCGCGCTCGGCGGCGACGGCGACCTTGGACTGCGCCTCACGCTCCTTCTCCAGCCGCGAGGCCCGCTCCTCGAGCTGGGCGAAGTAGGCGCGGCGGGTACGCATCGAGTCGCCGAGCACCCAGGCCAGGACGAACGGGACGGTCATGACGACACCGAAGAAGATCCGCCCGCCGATGCCGACGCTCTCCTCCGGCCAGCGGATCTGGGCGAGCGTGGCCGCGGACAGACCGCCCAGCAGGGCGAGGCGGGAGGCCCAGCGCGGTCCGTCGTGCGCGGCGACGGTGTAGATGATCGCCAGCATCGCGAGGTCGGCCGGGTTGGCTCTGATGTCCAGCGCGAGCTGGGCGGCGCCGAGGCCGGCCACGAGCAGCAGCGCCTTCTCGGGCATGCGGCGGCGCAGTGCGACGGCGAGGCACAGCAGCAGGACGATGACGGCGGCCACGCCGCGCGGTTCCGCCCCGACGTCCACCTGGACGACCCACAGCATGGAGAACCCGAAGAGCATCACAGCCCAGAAGCTGTCGACGCCCGTCGGGTGTCTGCGGAGGAAATCGTAGAGGCGCTGCACGTGACCCAGCGTAGGCAAGCCGGAAAGGTCCATGGGTCAACCGGAGGGTCGATCCGGTCGGGGAATGCCTACTCCCCAAGGTGGAGACTGGGCCACGTGACGTATGAGGTGGGAGCACGTGACGTATGAGGTGGAGCCACGTGACGTATGAGGTGGCGGAAGAGACGGGCCGGCCGGGCGGTGCCGAATGGATCCCGTGGCGGGAGGCGACGGAGCGCGCGCTGTACGGGCCGGCGGGCTTCTACCGGCGGCCCGAGGGACCGGCCGGGCACTTCCGTACGTCCGTGCACGCTTCACCGATCTACGCCGGTGCGGTCGCCCGGCTGCTGGCGGAGACCGCCGAGTCGCTGGCTCCGGGCACGGCCGAGGTCGCGCTGGTCGACATGGGTGCGGGTCGCGGGGAGCTGCTGAGCGGGGTGCTCGCGGCGCTGCCGGAGGGCTTTCCGGTACGGGCGTACGCCGTCGAGCGCGCCGCCCGGCCCGACGGCCTCGACACACGCATCGAGTGGAGCGAGTGGCCCCCGGCCGGGGTGTCCGGGCTGCTCTTCGCGAACGAGTGGCTGGACAACGTCCCGGTGGACATCGCCGAGACGGACGGTTCGGGCGTCGCGCGGTACGTCCTGGTCCGCGCGGACGGCGAGGAGCGCCTCGGGGATCCGGTGACCGGGCCGGACGCCGAGTGGCTCGACCGCTGGTGGCCGATGGCCGGGCCCGGGGCACGGGCGGAGATCGGCCGGCCGCGCGACGAGGCGTGGGCGGCCGCGGTCGCCACGCTGGACGCCGGGCTCGCGGTCGCCGTGGACTACGCGCACGACGCCGACGCCCGGCCGCCCTTCGGCACGCTGACGGGATTCCGCTCGGGCCGCGAGACCCAGCCGGTGCCGGACGGGAGCTGCGACATCACCGCGCACGTCGCCCTGGACGCCTGCGCGGGGCCCGGCGCCGAGCTGGTCAGCCAGCGCGAGGCTCTCCACCGCCTCGGCGTCTCGGGCGGGCGTCCGCCGCTCGCCCTGGCCTCCTCGGACCCCACGGCGTACGTCCGCGCCCTGGCATCGGCGGGCGAGGCCGCCGAGCTGACCGCGCGCGGCGGCCTCGGCGACTTCACCTGGCTGCTGCAGCCGGTCCCGGCGGGGTGAACGGGGCCCGCCGCCGAAGCCCCCGCCGCTTCCCGTACCTGGCGTCGCCGCTTCCCGTACTTGCCCCGCCCGTACCCGTACCTGGCCTGCCCGTTCCCGTGCCCGGCTCGCCCGTTCCCGTACCCGCCCCCGCCGCTTCCCGTACTTGGCCCGCCCGTACCCGTGGGCAAGACCTATGGGGCAAGACCCCAGACCCCCGTACGGCCTTCGGTCGCGTCCTCGATCGCCGCACAGGCCGGATCCCGGGGGCGGAGCCCCGGCCGGGGCGCGTCCACCCGCTGGGCAGGGCCGCACCCACTCACCCCCGCGAGGGATACTGTCGCCCATGACGGAGACGACGTTCGGCATCGGCGGCGCGGCGGAGAGCACCGACATGGTGCTGAACATCGGGCCGCAGCATCCCTCCACGCACGGCGTGCTGCGCCTTCGTCTCGTCCTGGACGGGGAGCGCATCCAGCACGCCGAGCCGGTGATCGGCTACATGCACCGCGGCGCGGAGAAGCTCTTCGAGGCGCGCGACTACCGGCAGATCGTGATGCTGGCCAACCGCCACGACTGGCTGTCCGCGTTCTCGAACGAGCTGGGCGTCGTCATGGCCGTCGAGCGCATGCTCGGCATGGAGGTCCCTGAGCGTGCGGTCTGGCTGCGTACGCTCCTGGCCGAGCTGAACCGCGTCCTCAACCACCTGATGTTCCTTGGGTCGTACCCCCTCGAACTGGGTGGAATCACCCCGATTTTCTACGCCTTCCGTGAGCGGGAGGACCTCCAGCACGTCATGGAGGAGATCTCCGGCGGCCGGATGCACTACATGTTCAACCGCGTCGGCGGCCTCAAGGAGGACCTCCCCGCCGGCTGGACCGGCCGGGCCAGGGCTGCGATCGCCGAAGTCCGTTCCCGCATGGACGTGTACGACCGGCTCGTCGTCGGCAACGAGATCTTCCGTGGCCGTACCCGCGGCATCGGCGTCCTGACCCCGCAGACCGCGCACGCGTACGGAGTCTCGGGACCGATCGCGCGCGCCTCCGGCGTCGACTTCGACCTCCGGCGCGACGAGCCGTATCTGGCCTACGGCGAGCTCCAGGACACCCTGAAGGTCGCCACCCGCACCGAGGGCGACTGCCTGGCACGCTTCGAGTGCCTTCTGGACCAGACGCACAACTCGCTGGAGCTGGCGGACGCCTGCCTGGACCGGCTGGCCGAGCTGCCACCCGGGCCGGTCAACCAGCGGCTGCCGAAGGTGCTGAAAGCCCCCGAGGGCCACACGTATGCCTGGACCGAGAACCCCCTGGGCATCAACGGCTACTACCTCGTCTCCAAGGGCGAGAAGACGCCGTACCGCGTCAAGCTCCGCTCGGCCTCGTACAACAACATCCAGGCGCTGACCGAGCTGCTGCCGGGCACGCTGGTCGCCGACATGGTGGCGATCCTGGGATCGCTGTTCTTCGTCGTCGGCGACATCGACAAGTAGCGGCCGGCGGCCGAGCGCGCTGCGGGGCCGCGCACTCGCGCAGGAAACCACGGCCAGGACGGCGATGTCCTGACCGCCGTCAGGACATCGCGGTCAGGACATCACCGTCAGGTCATCACCGTCAGGACATCGCCGTCAGGACATCGCCGTCAGGACATCGCCGTCAGGAAATCGCGCTGCGCAGCTCCGCCACGTCCAGCTGCTCGGTCTCGTCGTGCTCCGTCAGATCGATGACCTCGCCCACCGCGCGGTCCTCGATGCTCCCCGAGAGCTGCGCCTGGGCGGTACCCCCGGCCTCGGCCAGGGCCTCCTCGCCGACCACGTCCGCCAGGTCCTCGTTCTGGACCGAGGCGAGCTGGGCGGGTTCGAGAGCCGCGACCGGCTTCTTCCCGGCAGAACCGGCGGTACCCGTGGTACCGGCGGTCGCGGTGGCCTGCGCAGCCTGCCCTGCCTGCGTGCCGAAGAAGTCGAAGCCGCCCTGGGGGCGCGGTGCCCGGCGGCGCTGCGCGGAGTACGGGACGATCGCCGCGGCGACCGGCACCCGTGTGGCGGGAACGGCGGACGACGGGCGGGCGTGCTGCTCTCCCCCGGCGACCGCCGCGTGCTTCCCCTGCGGCTCGTCCGCCTCTCGCGCCCGCTCGGCCAGATCACGCTTGCGGGCCTCCTCGACGGTGCGCCTGGCCTCCTGCGCCGCGGCATTGCGCGACAGGTCGTCCAGCGCCTTGGACGCCCGCAGATACGCGGACGGCGTCGGCGTGGAACCGGCCGGGGGCAGCTCCTTGGGCGCGGCCGCTTCGAGCGCGAGCTGCCTGCGGCCTTCGAGCGCGGTGGCCCGCTCGGTCTCGGCGGTCGCGTACCGCCGGAGCAGCGCGGCGTGCTCGTTGCGCAACCCGGCCAGTTCGACCCGCTTCGAGCGGAGTTTCGCGTCGAGCTTGGCGCGCAGCTCGCGGGATTCGTCGAGATCGGTCTCCAGCTCGGCTATTCGCTCCTCGGTCTTCCACGCGTCGCTGGCGCGGGCGCGGGTGAGCTCGGCGACGCGGCGGCCCGCGCTCCGGTCCCAACTGCGCATGAGGACAGCGCCGGTGACCGCAGCGGCGGCAGCGGCCGCGACCAGGGTGCGAAGCACGACCGGATCCGCGAGTAGCCAGGCGCCGGCGGCACAGAGCACCGAGGCTCCGGCGACCGCGGAAGGCGGAAGGAGCCTGTGCAGAGGTGGGGAATGGCGGTGGCGTCCACGTGGCATGGCCTGAAATTTACCGTGCGTAGGTGACGATTGGGGGGTCAGCCCGGCAATCTCTTCGCCACAAGGACACATCCCTTCGGCATACCGGGCCGGCTCCCTTTGTCCGCGGCCGCCCTTCCGCTATCCGCCGCCCTTCCGCGGCTACTTCTTGATCAGACCCTTGGACTCCAGATACTCCTTCGCGACGTCCTCGGGCTTCGCCCGCTCCGCGTCCACCTTCCGGTTCAGCTCGACGAGATCCGGCGTCGTCAGCGCCTTGGAAAGCGCGCCGAGCGCGTCGGCTATCTCCTGCGCGCCCGCGTCCTTCGCATTGACCACCGGCAGTACGTTGTCAGCGTTCTGGAGCTTCTTGTCGTCCTCCAGCAGCACCAGGCCGAAGCTCTCCAGCGTGGCGTCGGTCGTGGTGGTCAGCACCAGCTGGTCCTCACCGTCCTTGACCGCCTGCTTGGCCTGCGGCGTGCCGACGCCCTTCGGGTCCACGCCCGCCACATCGATGCCATAGGTCTTCTTCAGACCCGGCGCGCAGAACGGCCGCACCTCGCACTCGTCACCGGCCGCGACCTTGACCTTGATCTTCGACCTGCCGAGATCGGAAAGGGTCTTGAGCTTGTTCTTCTCGGCGAATTCCTTGCTCACCGCGAACGCGTTCTGGTCGACGGCCGCTCCGGCGGGCAGCACCTTCAGACCGCGCGGCGCCGCGAGCTTCTCCAGACCGGCGACGGTGGCGGCGACATCACTCGACGCGACGGGCTTCTCCTCGGGTGCCTTCGGCCCGTTCACCTTCGCGTTGAGGAATTCCGCGATCGTCGCCGCATATTCCGGTACGACGTCGATCTCACCCTTCTCGAGGGACGGTTCGTACAGCTCGCGGTTCTTCACAGTCGTCACCGACGCGCTGTATCCGGCGTCGCGCAGCACCTGGGCGTAGAGCTCGGCCAGCACCTTGGACTCCGTGAAGGCCGCGGCGCCGACGACGAGCGAGCCCTTCTTTCCGCCGCCCGCGTCACCGCCCGAGCCTCCGGAGCTCCCCTTCTCCTGCTCCAGGCTGTCGCCGCCGCACGCGGCGAGCGAGCCGACGAGGGCCACGACGCCCAGAACCACACCCGCGATGCGCGAGGTCTTGCTCATCAGGTCACCATCCAAGGGAGTGAGTCGTCACACGGTTTTCCGGAGGGGACTGCACAAGCGGTCCACCACCACCAGCACGGCCTCCACCAGGAGGGCGAGCACGGCCACGAGCAGGGCGCCCGCAACCACTTGCGGAGTGTTGTACGTGTTGAACCCGGCCGTGATGATCCGGCCGAGGCCGCCCTGTCCGACCATCGCCGCGATCGTCGCGGTGGCGACGACCTGGACCGCGGCCGAGCGCAGCCCGGTCATGACCATCGGGTACGCGAGCGGCAGCTCGACCCGCACGAAGAGCTGCCGGCCGGACATCCCCATGCCCCGCGCGGCCTCCACCACGGCCCGGTCCACCCCCCGCATGCCCACATAGGCGTTGGTGAGCAACGGAGGCACGGCGAAGAGCACCAGTGCGGTGATCGTCGGGACATAGCCGGCGCTGCGCAGCGGCGTCACCATGAAGAGCGCGAGCACCGCGAAGACGGGAACGGCCCGGCCCGCGTTCGAGATGTTCACGGCGATCGCGCCGCCGCGGCCGATATGTCCCAGGTACAGCGCGATCGGCAGCGCGATGGCACAGGCCAGGGCGAGGGCGGTCCCGCTGACGTACAGATGCTCCCCGAGCCGGTGCCAGGCACCGCTCTCCCCCGACCAGTTGGCGGTCGCGGTCAGCCAGGTCCAGCTCTTGGCCAGTACGTCCATCAGTGGGCCCCCCGGGTCCCGGCGGCCCGTATTCGGGTCCAGGGCGTGAGCAGGCGCTGCACGCCCAGGAGCAGCAGATCGGCGGCGACGGCCAGCAGTACACAGAGCACGGACGCGGTCAGCACCTGTGCCTTGAAGAAGCTGGGCAACGCGTCCTCGATGAGGTTGCCCAGGCCGCCGCGGCCCACGATCGAGCCGACCGTGGTGAGCGCGATCGTCGAGACCGTGGCGATCCGCAGTCCCGCCATCAGCGCCGGCAGGGCCAGCGGAAGCTCGACCTCCCACAGCAGCCTGCCCGGCCCGTACCCCATGCCGCGAGCCGCCTCGCGTGCCTCGTCGGGCACCGCTTCCAGGCCCGCCAGGATGTTGCGCACCAGAATCGTCAGCGAATAGAGCACCAGGCCCGTGATCACCAGGGCGGCGGAGAGTCCGAAGAACGGCAGCAGCAGCGAGAACATCGCCAGCGACGGAACGGTGTAGAGCACCGTCGTCAGACCGAGGACCGGGCCCGACAGGCGCGGGTGGCTGCGCGCGAGCAGCGCCAGCGGAAAGGCCACCGCCAGCCCGATCGCGACCGAGACCACGGTGATCCAGACATGCTGGACCGTCGCGTCGATCAATTCCCCGCTGCGGGAACGGAGATACTCGCCGCAGATCCAGTCGTTCGCCACCAGGCAGCTTTGACCGGCCATATGCCCCACCCCCGATCCGGCGTTCGACTTGTTCGACCGGAAACCGACCCTATCCCCCGCCACTGACAATCGCCGAGGAGCTTCGCGTTCCAGCAACACGGCCTTCACACAAGCCCCGCCGTGACCCGTCACAATGGGGAACCATGATCCGATTCGAGCACGTCACCAAGCGGTATCCGGACGGCACCACCGCCGTCGACGACCTCTCCTTCGAGGTGGCCGCCGGCGAACTGGTCACGCTCGTCGGACCTTCCGGCTGCGGCAAGACGACCACGATGAAGATGGTCAACCGGCTCATCGAGCCGACCGAGGGGCGGATATACCTCGACGGGGACGACATATCCGATATCGACCCCGTCGAGCTGCGCCGCCGTATCGGCTATGTCATCCAGCAGGTCGGGCTCTTCCCGCACAAAACGGTCCTGGAGAACACCGCGACCGTGCCTCATCTGCTGGGCTGGAAGCGCGCCAGGGGCCGCGAGCGCGCCGCCGAACTCCTCGATCTCGTCGGTCTGGACCCCAGCGTCTACGGCGACCGCTACCCCGAGCAGCTCTCCGGCGGCCAGCGACAGCGCGTGGGCGTGGCCCGGGCGCTGGCGGCGGACCCGCCGGTCCTGCTGATGGACGAACCGTTCGGCGCCGTCGACCCCGTCGTACGCGACCATCTGCAGAGCGAGTTCCTCAAGCTGCAGGCCGCCGTCCGCAAGACGGTCCTCTTCGTCACCCATGACATCGAGGAGGCGGTCCGGCTCGGCGACCGTATCGCCGTCTACGGGCAGGGCAGGATCGAGCAGTTCGGCGCACCTGCCGCCGTGCTCGGCACCCCGGCCACCCCGTACGTCGCGGACTTCGTCGGCGCGGACCGCGGGCTCAAGCGGCTGTCCGTCACCCCGATCGAGGAGGGCGACCTCGAACAGCCCCCGGTGGTGCACCTCGACGACCCGCTGCCCCGCACGCTCGGCTCCCGCTGGGCCGTCGTCCTGGACCACGAGGACAATCTGCACGGCTGGATCTCCGCCGAGCACGCCGCCCGCAGCGGTTCCGTGCGCGAGCACGCCCGCCGCATGGAGGCCTGGCTGCCCGTCGGCGCCTCCCTGAAGCAGGCCTTCTCGACGATGCTGCAGCACGACGCCGGCTGGATCGCCGTCATCGACAAGGAGGAGACGGGACGTTTCCTCGGCGTCCTGACCCCGGCGCGGCTGCACGAGGCGCTGCGCCGCTCCATCGACGCCGACGCCCAGGACATCCCGCGTACCGAGGTGGAGCTGGAGACCGTGGAAACGGTGAAGGCGGCTACACCGCGCTGAGCCGGCCGCTCATCCACACCAGGGCCGGCGGGATCTCGCGGCGCCAGGTGTTGAAGTTGTGTCCGCCGCTGTCGAGCGTGATGGACGAGACCCGCGCGGGCGCCTTCACCTTCTTGATGAAGTCGAGGGTGCCCTTGAGGTTGCCCTCGCCCTCCTTGGACGTGGTGACCAGGAACGACGAGGCGCCCTGCGGCCGGCGGTCCAGGCTCCACAGCAGATTGGCCCGGTTCCGCTCGCTCTTGTTCCCGCGGAAGAGGTCGCCGGTCGTCGGGTCCTCGGCGGCCTTGTAGTACGCGGAGAGACCCGCGCCCGCGGCGAACTGCTCGGGGTGGTGCATGGCGATCTTCAACGCGCAGTAGCCGCCCGTCGAGTTGCCGATGAAGCCCCAGTTCCGCGGCTTGGTGCCGACGCGGTACGACGCCGACACGGCGGCCGGCAGGTCCTTGGCGAAGAACGTCTCGGTCCGGGGTCCGCCCTGAATGTCGACGCACTCGGTGTCCCGGGGCGGCGCGACGGTCGGCCGCAGCATCACCAGGATCATCGGCTGCATCTTTCCGTCCTTGGCCTGCTGGTACGCCGTCCTCGGGTACTTGAGGCCCTTGAGGAGGTTCTCCGCGGTGCCCGGGTAGCCGGTCAGGACCACCGCCGCGGGAAAGGTCTTCTTCGCGTACGCGGGCTGGAAGTACTCGGGCGGCAGATAGACGTACGCGGGGCTCTTGATGTCCGACTTCTCACCGTGGAGCACGATCTTCTGTATCTGTCCGCCGGTGGCCGGCCGCGAGCCGCCCGGGACGTCCAGCTTCTGCTTGCCGACCACCTTGATGCGCTTGCCGCCGGCCGAGTGGTCGACGACCACGCCCATGTCCTGCTCCTGGCCGAAGAGGTCGGCCCAGGAGCCGTAGAACAGAAAGGAATTGTTGGCGGCCAGGCCGACCGAGGCGAACAGCGCCAGCTGGGTCACCAGCAGCAACCCCACCCTTCCGAGCACGGCTCGCCAGCCGCGGCGGGACAGCCGCGGCCAGAGCCAGATCGTCGCGGCGAAGAGAGCCACTGCGGCCAGAACGGCCAGCGCCAGAACCTTGTTACTGGTGAGACCCATGAGGCTATCGAGCTTCTTCCGTGAGAATTTTCTGAGTGCGAGTGAACCCGCCGCCCCGAAGTCCCGTCCTAGAGAGCGCAAATTGTCCGGGCCGACTGTTCTGCGGCCGAGGACTCACGATCTCTCTCGGAGCCACGGGAAGCGATGTCTGTCACGATAGATGGGGATAAGTCGGGCTTGGTTCCGGTTGCGGTACGCCGGATCCTCAGCGGCCCGCGCGCCGAATCCGTACCTGCGCTCGTCGGCACGGCCTGCACCTTCATCGGCCTGATCGACATCGTCGCCGGTGTCTTCCCGCGCTTCCGGCACAGCCGGATGCACGCCTTCGCCGAGGTACTCCCGGGCGCCCTCGGCCCCTTCGCCGCCGCGCTCTCGCTCAGCGCCGGCGTCCTGCTGCTGCTTCTCGCGCACGGCCTCAAGCGGCACAAGCGGCGTGCCTGGCGCGCCGCGATCGTCCTGCTGCCGGCCGGCGCCGCCGCCCAGTTCGTCTACCGGGACTCGGTCATCGGCGTCCTGCTGTCGCTGGTGCTGCTCGCGCTTCTGCTGCGCCACCGCAGCCAGTTCGCGGCGCTGCCCGACCCGAGCAGCCGCTGGCGGGCCCTCGCCAACTTCGTTCTGATGGGCGCGGGTTCGCTGGGCCTCGGTCTGGTCATCGTCAGCGCCCATCCGCGCAAGGTGATCGGCAACCCCAGCCTCACCGACCGCCTCGAGCACGTCCTGTACGGCCTCTTCGGCTTCGAAGGACCAGTCGACTACGAGGCCGGAGTCGACTGGACCGTCGGCTACTCACTCGGCGCGCTCGGCCTGCTCACCGCCATCACCACCATCTACCTGGCCTTCCGCCCCGAGCACCCGGCCGCCCGGCTCACCGAGGACGACGAGGCAAGGCTGCGCGAACTGCTCACCAAGCACGGCGGCCGCGACTCCCTCGGCCACTTCGCGCTCCGCCGCGACAAGGGCGTCGTCTTCTCCCCCAGCGGCAAGGCCGCCGTCACCTACCGCGTCGTCTCCGGTGTGATGCTCGCCAGCGGCGACCCGATCGGCGACGTCGAGGCCTGGCCCGGCGCGATCGAGCGCTTCATGGACGAGGCCAAGGCCCACTCCTGGACCCCCGCCGTCATGGGCTGCTCCGAGACCGGCGGCGAGGTCTGGACCCGCGAGACCGGCCTGGACGCCCTGGAACTCGGTGACGAGGCGGTGGTGGACGTCGCGGATTTCTCGCTGACCGGGCGCGCCATGCGGAACGTGCGCCAGATGGTGAAGCGCATCGAGCGCAACGGCTACGAGACCCGCGTACGCCGCGTCCGTGACCTCTCCGAAGGAGAGCTGGAGCGGATACGCCAGGCCGCGGACGACTGGCGCGGCACCGAGACCGAGCGCGGCTTCTCCATGGCCCTCGGCCGGATCGGCGACCCCTCCGACGGCGACAGCGTGATCGCCACCGCCCACAAGCAGGACGAGGGCGAGCCGGGCCCGTACGGCGACCTGAAGGCCGTCCTCCACTTCGTCCCCTGGGGTACGGACGGCATGTCCCTGGACCTGATGCGCCGCGACCGCTCCGCCGACCCCGGCATGAACGAGCTGCTGATCGTCGCCGCGCTGCAGGCCTCCCCCAAGCTCGGCATCGAGCGGGTCTCGCTGAACTTCGCGATGTTCCGCTCGGCGCTCGCCCGCGGCGAGAAGCTGGGCGCCGGCCCTGTGCTGCGCACCTGGCGCGGACTGCTGGTGTTCCTCTCCCGCTGGTTCCAGATCGAGTCGCTGTACAAGTTCAACGCCAAGTTCCGGCCGCGCTGGGAGCCGCGCTTCGTGGTCTTCCGCAACACCCGCGACCTGCCGCGCATCGGCTTCGCCGCGATGCAGGCGGAGGGCTTCGTGACCTTCGCCCTGCCGCGCCCGTTCCGCCGCCGCCGGCCGGCACCCGCGCCCCGTCCCTGCGCCCACATCCGCCCGGCCACCGCCGGCGAACACGAGGCCCGCGCGGCATAGCCGCAGCGGCGGCGGCATAGGAGAGCGGTATACGGGCCTAGGCTGGTCGTATGAGTACGTTGCGCGGACGGGGCACGGCCGTGGGCCTGCCGGAGTGGGACCGCTGTGCGGTCATGGGAGTCGTCAATGTGACGCCCGACTCCTTCTCCGACGGAGGCCGCTGGTTCGACACCACGGCCGCCGTCAAGCACGGTCTCGACCTGGTCGCCGAGGGCGCCGACCTCGTGGACGTGGGCGGTGAGTCCACCCGGCCCGGCGCCACCCGGGTGGACGAGGACGAGGAGCTGCGGCGCGTCATCCCCGTCGTACGGGGTCTGGCGGCCGAGGGCGTCACCGTCTCCGTCGACACCATGCGCGCCTCGGTCGCCGCGCAGGCGGTCGCGGCCGGCGCGGTGCTGGTCAACGATGTCTCCGGCGGCCTCGCCGACCCGGAGATGGTCCGGGCCGTCGCCGCCGCCGAGGTGCCCTTCGTCGTCATGCACTGGCGCGGCTTCAGCGAGGACATGAACAGCAGGGCGGTGTACGCGGACGTCGTCGCCGAGGTCGTCGCGGAGCTGCGGGAACGGATGGACGCGGTGGTCGCGGGCGGTATCGCGCCCGAGCGGATCGTCGTCGACCCCGGCCTGGGCTTCGCCAAGCAGGCAGAGCACGACCTCGCGCTGGTCGCCCACCTCGCCGCGCTGCGCGGGCTCGGCCGCCCGCTGCTGGTCGCGGCCTCCCGCAAGCGCTTCCTCGGCCATGTGCTGGCCGGCGGCGCCGCGACCCCGCCGCCCGCCCGGGAGCGCGACGCGGCCACCGCCGCGGTCTCCGCGATCGCCGCTCACGAGGGCGCGTGGGCGGTCCGAGTCCACGAGGTACGAGCCACGGCGGACGCGGTACGGGTGGCCCGGGCCGTAGAGGGAGCACAGTGAGCGACGCAGGCGAGGCCACCGGGCCGCAGACAGTCGCCAAG
This sequence comes from Streptomyces sp. NPDC054841, assembly GCF_053611045.1. NCBI lineage: Bacteria > Bacillati > Actinomycetota > Actinomycetes > Kitasatosporales > Streptomycetaceae > Streptomyces > Streptomyces sp. NPDC054841. The sequence continues at coordinate 21,817 of NZ_JBSGZO010000088.1, forward strand.
GCCGCGCCTCTGCGCCGAGCCGGCGGAGAAGCGAACGGAAAAACACAGTGAGCGACGCAGGCGAGGCCACCCGGCCGCAGACAGCCGTCAAACCCGCACCTCTGCGCCGAGCCGGCGGAGAAGCGAACGGAAAAACACAGTGAGCGACGCAGGCGAGGCCACCCCGCAGACAGTCGTCAAGACCGCGCCTGTGTGCCTGAGGGCAGGCGGTCCGCCGCGTGCCTCCGCCGGGGGTACTCCCGTCCGGACGTCGGCTCTGGGGAAGATCGGAACGGCACTGTGACACCTCGTACCGACGTCGAAAAGGTCGAGGAGGCCAACACCGCCTTCTACGAGGCGATGGAGCGCGGTGACTTCGAGGAGGTCTCCGCGCTCTGGCTGGACGGCGCGGGCGGCGACGACATCTCGTGCGTGCACCCCGGGTGGCCGGTGCTGTCCGGGCGCGGCGAGGTGCTCCGTTCGTACGCCCTGATCATGGCGAACACCGAGTACATCCAGTTCTTCCTGACCGATGTCCGGGTCAGTGTGGCCGGGGACACGGCCGTCGTCACCTGCACCGAGAACATCCTCAGCGGCGCGCCGGCGGAGCAGGAGGGCGAGCTCGGGCCACTCGTCGGGCAGCTGGTCGTGGCCACGAATGTGTTCCGCCGCACACCGCACGGATGGAGAATCTGGTCACACCACGGGTCACCCGTACTTGCCGAATCCGAGGAGGAGGAGAACGACGAGTCCCCCTCCTGAGTGGGTAAACGCGCTTGTGGAGGTTCGATTTCGCACCTGCGGGGTAGGCGCGGCTACCAGTCGCCGACGGGTCTGTCCATAGCCCCCGTGGGCGGGCGTTGTCGGTGCTCGCAGGTAGATTCGATTCAGTGCACTGCTGCCGCCCGCACGCGGCTGCGTGCGCGCAGGACCTACGACAGCAGGAGTGATTCGCGTGGATCGTGTCGCGCTGCGCGGCCTCAAGGCCCGCGGGCACCATGGCGTCTTCCCCCGGGAGCGCGAGGAGGGCCAGACCTTCATCGTGGACCTGGTGCTCGGCCTCGACACCCGCCCCGCGGCGGCGGACGACGACCTGGCGAAGACCGTTCACTACGGCGTGGTGGCGGAGGAGGTCGTCGATGTCGTCCAGGGCGAGCCGGTGGATCTGATCGAGACGCTCGCGGAGCGCATCGCCCAGCAGTGCCTCAAGCACGCGGGCGTCCAGGAGGTCGAGGTGGTCGTGCACAAGCCGGACGCCCCGATCACCGTCCCGTTCGACGACGTGACCATCACGATCACCCGGAGCCGAGTATGAGCGATCCCACCGTGCAGCCCGTACCCGCCGCCGTGGTCGAGCAGGTCGACGCGGCGGACGTCACCCTGTCCAATCCGAAACGGGCCGTGATCGCGCTCGGCTCCAACCTGGGCAACCGGCTGGAGACGCTCCAGGGCACCATCGACGCGCTGGAGGACACGCCCGGCGTGCGGGTCAAGGCGGTCTCCCCCGTGTACGAGACGGAGCCGTGGGGCGTCGAGCCCGGCTCCCAGCCGGCGTACTTCAACGCGGTGGTGGTGGTGAAGACCACCCTGCCGCCCAGCTCCCTGCTGGAGCGCGGCCAGGCCATCGAGGAGGCCTTCGACCGGGTGCGCGAGGAGCGTTGGGGGCCGCGCACGATCGACGTGGACATCGTGGCGTACGCGGATGTGGTCTCCGACGACCCGGTCCTGACCCTGCCGCACCCGCGGGCCCATGAGCGGGCCTTCGTCCTCGCCCCGTGGCACGACGTGGAGCCCGAGGCCCAGGTGCCGGGCCGCGGGCCGGTCGCCGAGCTGCTCGCGAGCGTGGGCCGGGAGGGCGTCGCGCCGCGCGCCGACCTGGAACTCCGCCTGCCCGAGTAGTCGTTAGGCTCTTGGGGTCGGCACGGTACGACCTGCCCACACGCCCAGACTCCCAAGACGAAGGACACGCGGTGAAGCAACTACGGCTCGGGGTGCTGGCCGGACTCTTCGCCGTGGCCGGGGTGCTGTCCTGGGGCGGCGCCCGCCTGTGGGACTCGATCGGCACCCTGCCGAGCGTGCCGCTGGCCGCGCCGATCGTCCTGGCGGCGATCGCCGCGGTCCTCGCGGCGACCGCGATCTCGCTTCGCGCCCGCCTTCGCGCCCAGCGCGAGCGCCGCCCCGGCGCGAAGGGCGTCGAGCCCCTGATGGCGGCGCGCGCGGTGGTCTTCGGCCAGGCCAGCGC
>NZ_JBSGZO010000089.1:0-23527 GCF_053611045.1 Streptomyces sp. NPDC054841
GCTCTACGGCGTCGGCGGGGGCGCCGCTCGGAAGGAAGCAGCGGGGGCGCCTCGGAACGCCCCGCCGCTCAGAAGGAACCGACGTTGAGCAGAGGCTCCTGGACGCCGTCGCCGTCCTCGGAGGGCGAGGTCCAGTCGTAGCTGCCGGCGCTCTGCAGAGCCGCCTTCACGGTGCTGGGGGAGGCACCGGGGTGGGTCGCCCGGTACAGGGCCGCGCCGCCCGCGACATGGGGCGAGGCCATCGAGGTGCCGGACAGGGTGGAGTAGCCGCCGCCCATGAAGGTGGACTCGATGCACACACCCGGAGCGATCAGGTCGACGTCGGAGCCGTAATTGGAGAAGTCGGCGAAGGTGTCGTCCTTGTCGCTGCGGCACGTGGGTGAGCCGAGACCCCCGGACTTGCCGTCGAAGTCGGCCAGCGCGCTGACGGTGATCACTTCGTCGTATGCGGCGGGGGCGGTGTTCTTCGCATCGGCGTGGTCGTTGGCGGCCGCGACGACGTAGGTGACGCCCTTGGCGACGGAGGCGCAGATCGCCTGGTGCATGGCGTCGTTGTCGCTCGCGCCGCAGTTGCCGTCGTCGGCGCCCTCACCGCCCAGGCTCATGTTGACGACGTCGATCTGGTCGGCGTGCTCGGTGACGTAGTCGATGCCGCAGACGACGTCCGCGGTGGAACCCCACCCGAGTGGGCTGAGCACCTGGACCGGCCAGATCCGGGCGCCCGGTGCCACACCGACCACCCCGGTGTCGTTGTCCAGGGCGCCGACGATGCCGGCGACGTGCGTGCCGTGACCGTGCAGGTCCATCTGGTCCATCTGGGGCAGCCAGCAGTTCTTGCCGCCGGCCGCGTAGACGTTCAGGTCCGGGTGGTTCGCGTCGACTCCGGTGTCGATCACCGCGACGTCGACGTCGACCCGGTTGTCCGCGCCGTCAATGGCGGCGGTGGGGCTGAGATCGGCCTCGGCCCGGTCCACGCCGGTCGGGACCGACTGGGCGGCGGTCCGCACCATACGGTCGGGCTGCACGGACTGGACCTTCGGGTCCTCGGCGAGCGCGGCCGCCGCGCTCGCGCTCATGGACGCCGCGTAGCCGTGGAGGGCGTGGCGGTAGATGTGCTTCACCTCGGCGCCCATGGAGGATGCCTGCTGCACGGCCGCGTCCACGGCCGCGTCTTCCCCTCCGACTACGGCGGTGTCCTTGAGGGTCACGATGTACTGGCCGGCGATCTGGCCGGACTGTGCAGGTGCTTCGGCAACTGCGGGAGCCGGGGACGTGGCGGCAAGGGCGAGGACAAGGAGGGCGACGCCGACGATTTTGGGCATCCCAGACCTTTCTTTCGGATGTCGACGGGGGGTGAACCGGCTTTTGCGTGACGGTTTTCCGCAATGTCCGATGTGTTTGGTGCTTACAGCTAGCAGGTTTGCGGTGGCATGCCGGTCCGACATCCGAGCGATCACCGGTTTGCTGACCTCCCGTCATCCATACAGCTCCGTCATATGCCTTCGGTGATGTCCCCCTTCGCGGACCGGATCCCGCCGAGCGCTCCGCCGTTCCGTGCGGCGGCACCCGGCCGATGCCGGGGTCCGAGCCCCCGGCCGATGCCGGGTCCGAACCCCCGGCAGGTGAATGGCAAGTAGCCGCCATGGCAGGTAGCCGCCAACCTTTGGTCGCCCCAAGCGACTTATGAGCGCTCAGACTCTTCGGAACACCCCGGACCCACCCTTCACCGGGAGTACGAGGAGAGACATTCATGACCAGAGCGCCCGCGAGAAGGAGAGCCCGGCTGCTGGCGGCCGGGCTCTCGCTCGTACTGCTCCCGGCCGGACAGGCCCTCGGCGCGGAGCCCCCCGACAGCCCCAAGGGCAGCGTCGCGCCCGCGGAATCGGCCCCCCGCCACACCGTCACTCTCATCACCGGCGACGAGGTCACCGTCACCGATCTCGGCGGTGGCCGCAAAGCCGTCGCCGTCGAGCGCCCCAAGGACGCCACCGGTGCCGTACGCAGCGAGATATCCGACGGCCGCGTCACCGTCGTACCCGACGAGGCCCGGCCCTACCTCGACGCCGGGGTCCTCGACAAGCGGCTGTTCGACGTCACCGGGCTCATCGAGCAGGGCCTCGGCGCAGGCGAACCGCTCCCGCTGATCGTCACGTACGCCAAGGGCAGCCGTGCCGCCACCCCGCGCGGCGGGGACACCGTGCGGTCCCTGCCGAGCATCGGCGGCGCGGCGGTGAAGGCCGAGCCGGGGATCCTCTGGGACGCGGTGGCCACCGCCACCACGCGCCGTACGTTCTCCGGCGGCATCGAGAAGATCTGGCTCGACGGCCGCGTCGAGGCCGACATGGCCGAGTCCAACGCCCAGATCGGCACCCCCGACGCCTGGGCGGCCGGACTCACCGGCAAGGGCGTCAAGGTGGCCGTCCTCGACACGGGTGTCGACGCGGGCCACCCCGATCTCGCCGGACGCGTCGGTGAGTCGAAGAGCTTCATCGAGGGCCAGGAGGTCGCCGACCGCCACGGCCACGGCACCCACGTCGCCTCCACCGTCGGCGGCAGCGGCGCCGGCTCCGACGGCAAGGAGAAGGGCGTCGCGCCGGGCGCCGACCTCGCCGTCGGCAAGGTCCTCGACAACGCCGGCAACGGCAGCGAGTCGCAGATCATCGCGGGCATGGAGTGGGCCGCCAAGGACATCGACGCCAAGGTCGTGTCGATGAGCCTCGGTTCGCGGGAGCCGAGCGACGGCACCGACCCGATGGCGGAGGCCGTCAACACCCTGTCCGCCCAGACCGGCGCCCTCTTCGTCATCGCCGCTGGCAACGCGGGAGCTCCGGGCAGCCTCGGCTCACCGGGCGCCGCCGACGCGGCGCTGACCATCGGCGCCGTCGACTCCGCCGACCAGGCCGCGTACTTCACCAGCCAGGGCCCGCGCTACCGCGACCACGCCCTCAAGCCGGACCTGTCCGCGCCCGGCGTCGGCATTCTCGCCGCCCGCTCCCAACTGACCTCCGGCAGCGGCCTGTACACCTCGATGAGCGGCACGTCCATGGCCACGCCGCACGTCGCGGGCGTCGCCGCGCTGCTGGCCGAGGAGCACCCCGACTGGACGGGCGCGCAGCTCAAGGACGCGCTGATGTCGTCGTCGAAGCCGCTCGACGCGTCGCCGTACGTGCTCGGCGCCGGCCGCGTCGACGTGCCGGCCGCGACCCGCGCCACTGTCACCGCGACCGGCTCCGTCGGCCTCGGCTTCTACGGCTGGCCCTACGAGGCCAACAAGCCGGTCACCAAGGCCGTGACGTACACCAACTACAGCGACGCGCCCGTCACGCTGACCCTCGCCGTCGAGGGCACGCCCGCCGGTGTCGCCACGCTCGCCGACACCACGCTCACCGTGCCCGCGCACGGCACCGCGCAGACCACCGTCACCGGTGACGGCGCGAAGGCCGCCGTCGGCAACAACGGCGGCCGGATCACCGCCACCGCCGCCGACGGCACGGTCGTCGCCCGCACCGCCATCGGCCTGGTCAAGGAGGAGGAGCGGTACACCCTCACGGTCCATGTGAAGGACCGCGACGGCGCCCCGACCGCCGCCTTCCTGGGCGTGCAGAAGCTCGCAGAGGGGGAGGACCCGTTCCCCGCGACGGTCGGTGCGTCCGGCACGCTGGAGCTGCGCCTGAGGCCCGGCACGTACACCGTCGACACCTTCCTCGACGTACGCGGCAGCAAGGGCGAGGACTCCCTGGGCCTGGGCTTCCTCACCGAGCCGGAGATCACCCTCGACCGGGACCGTGAGATCACCCTCGACGGCCGCAAGCTGCGCGAGCTCCGCGCCGAGGTCGACAAGCGCACCGAGACCCGTCAGCTGCTGATGGAGTTCGACCGGAAGGCGAACGGATCCCACTACGGCGGGGCGGTGCAGGTGCCGCCCAAGTACGACTCGGTCTTCGCGGCGCCCACCCGCAGGCCGGACACCGGCACCTTCGAGTACCGGACCGTCTGGCGTCTCGGCAAGCCGATGCTGGAGGCCGAGGCCGGGGGCAAGCGGATCGGCGACACCAGGGTGCAGGCCGGTACGACCCCCCTGGACGGCGAGCTGCGGCTCGGCATCGTGGACGCGGGCGTCGGTGACGCAGCCGCCTACGAGGGCAAGGACGTGAAGGGCAAGGTCGTCGTCGTCCGCCACACCGGCGCGGTCGCCCCGCATCAGCTCGCGCAGAACGCCCAGGACGCGGGTGCCAAGACGCTGTTCGTCACCGACGACGCGCCGGGCCGGCTGATGGCCTGGTTCGGCACGGCCGAGTACGCGGACCGTCCGCTGCACGTCGTGACCGTCAACGCCGCCGACGGAGCACGGCTGATCGCCTCGGCCGCCCGCCACGAGCGGGTGGAGCTGACCGGCACCCGGTACACGCCCTACGCGTACGACCTCTCCGAGGGCCACCCGGGCGCGATTCCGGCCGAGGACCTGACCTTCCGGCCGGGCGAGCGGGACCTCGCGGTCCTGGACACCCGCCTCCACGGCACCAGGCCCGCGGTCGGCGGCGAGTTCCGCTACTCGATCACCGACACCTTCCCCATCGGCTTCGGCTTCCCGGAGTGGATCGCCTTCCCGGCGGAGCGCACCGACTACGTCAGCACCGGCCCGGGCCAGCACTGGCACGAGTCCCTCACCAACGGACCCGACGCCATCGAGCAGCGCAGCGGCCTGAACGTCTACAAGGGCGGCACCCGCTCCACGCTGAACTGGTTCAAGCCGGTCTGGCACCCGTGGCTCGGCACCGGCCTCGGCTGGGGCCAGACGCGCACCGGCAACAGTCTCCGGTTCAACACCCCCGGCTGGGGCGACTCGGGCCCGGACCACACCGGCTTCGGCAACGTGTGGAACGAGGACTCGATGACCCAGTTCACCGAGGTGTACGTGGACGGGGTGCGGGTCGACCGCAAGATGAGCTCGGGCGCGTACGCCTGGGACGTCAAGCCCACCGAGCAGGAGTTCCGGGTCGTCACCGACACGACGCTCGACCCGGAGCGGTGGGTGCTCTCCACCCGCGGCCACTCCGAGTGGACCTTCCGGTCCAAGGAGACCCCGGCCGACCGGGAGACCACCGTGCCGATGCTGAACCTCGGCTTCGACGTCGACACCGACCTCACAGGCAATGTGCGGGCGGGGAAGAAGCTCGACCTCGGGATCTTCTCCGAGTACGTGAAGGGCGCCTCCGGCACCGGGAAGATCACCGGGGCCACCCTGGAGGTGTCGTACGACGACGGGAAGACGTGGTCGAAGGTCCGGCTCGACGGCGTACGCGGCAAGTCCGCCGCGTGGGAGGCGTCGCTGTGGGTGCCGAAGGGCGCGCGGTCCCTCTCGCTGCGGGCCTCGGCCGCCGATGACCAGGGCGGCTCGGTGAAGCAGGAGATCATCCGGGCGGTCGGCGTGAGGTGAGGCGCTGACGGCTCCTGAACAGAGGCCCGGTACGGCGATGCGGCGCCGTACCGGGCCGCTTCATGTGCCCGTGTTCCCATGCCCGTGTTCCCATGCACGTGTTCATGAGCCGGCGTTCATGAGCCTGCGTTCATGAGCCTGCGTTCATGGGCCGGCGTTCATGTGCCCGTGCTCACGCGCCGGTGTTCATGAGGTCGTGCGGCGCCTGGTGTCGAGCGACCACGTGTGGGTGCAGCCGGGGCACTGGAGGTGGACGACCGTGCCCTTGTTGGAGATCAGATAGCGCCAGTGCACACGGCAGTTTCGCCGGTCGGCGCAGGTGGCGCAGTCCCGTGCGTCGTCGCAGCCGGGGCAGGGCACCCAGGCGCGGCGCGCGATGTCCGCCTGCGGATCAATGGGCAGCCGCACGGCCCGGCTCCCCTCCGGGAAGGACGCCGGCGGCCACGAGCATGTCGTACGTGCGCTGCTGGTCGGCGTCGAGGCCGGAGTAGAGCAGCGTGTACGCCGCTTCCTCGCCCTGCAGGGCGGCCACCGGGTCCCAGTCGGGCCCGAGCGCGGCGACGACCTCGGCCCGTCGCCGGGCCTCTTCGAAGGTCAGGTCGATCGTGAAGGGTATGAGGTCGGGCGCGTGGTCCTGGTCCATGGCGAGACTCCCGGTGGTGCCGGTGGGGGTCTGCCACGTGTACCAGAGGGCCCGGCTGCCAGGGAAGGGAACCCTAAGTTGCTGTGACGCACCTCATGGCTGCGTCGAGGCGCGTTCCCCGTGGGGCACGATCCCCCGTACGACCCCCAGCTCCACGAGGTCCTGAGGGCGCAGCCGCAACTGGTCCGCGGTCGACGGCGCCGCGGAGGGGGCGCGCTTGAGGATGGCCGCGGCCAGCTCCGGCGCGATGACGGAGAAGTAACTGTCCGGCGTGGCCCAGGTGTTGCCCGGAGCGGCGAGTGCCAGGGCCCCGCCCGAGCCGCCCTCGCCGATCACGAGTGTCGTCACCGGGACGCGGGCGGACGCTATCGCCGCGAACACGTCGGCGATCGCGGCGCCCGCACCCTCCCGCTCCGCCTCGGCGTCATTGGCGGCGCCGGGCGTGTCGACGAGCGTCAGCACGGGGATTCCCAGCCGGTCCGCGAGCCGGACCAGCCGCGCGGCCGTCCGGTACCCGGCGGGCCGGGTCGCGGTCCCGCCCTGCGCGGCATACGCGACGGTCCGGCCGCCCCGCAGCCCGAACCCGCACACCATCCCGGGGTCCCTCCCGCCGCACCGGTCCCCATGGACGTCCAGCCGCTCCTCGAAGTACGCGTCGAGGTACGCCCCGGCGCGAGGTCTGCGGGAGTCCCGGGCACGCTGCACGGCTTCCCAGCCCGTGGGTGCGGCGGCCCCGGCATCCCCGAGGGCGTGGGGTGGCGGCGTCCCGGTCCCGGTCCCGGCCTCGGTCCCGGCTACGGCCTCGGTCCCGGTGTCTGTGCCGCCCGTCAGCAGTGTCAGCCACAGCGACAGCGTGGACCGAAGGTCCTCCGGGCGGACGATCGCATCGATGTGGCCCGCCGCCAGCTGACCCTCGGCCGTGTACGCCGACGGATCGGCGTCCGGCGGGCGGACGCGGGAGCCGGCGAAGCCGACCTGTGCGCCGGGCAGGGCGAGGATGACGTCCGCACCCGCGCCCAGCGTGGCCCAGCCGCCGCCCGTCGTCGGGTCGCGGAGCACGGCGACCTGGGGCAGTCCGGCCGCGCGGGTCAGAGCGGAGGCGCGGGCCACCCGCTGAAGCTGGGTGAGGGCGATCATGCCCTCCTGCATACGGCTGCCGCCCGTCGCGATCAGCGACACCAGCGGCATCCGCCGCTCGCGGGCGTATGCGTACGCCGCCTCCAGCCGGTCGCCGGTCCGTTCACCCAACGACCCGCCCAGGAAGCCGAATTCGAACGAGACCACCACGGCCCGGCTGTCACCGATCCGTGCCGTGCCCCAGACGACGGACTCCTCCTCGCCGCTACGACGAGCCGCCCGCGCCAGCGACGCGCCGTACCCCGCCCACCCGAGCGGCCCGTCGCCGGACTGTGCGGTCGCCGTGGGATTCGCTTCCTCGAACGCGTCGGCTGTCAGGGCGATCGCCTCGCGGGCCGTCAGTCGTTCAGCCATGGGTGAGCGCCCGCTTCATGATCTTGCCCATGTCGTTGCGGGGCAGCGACTCCAGCATGTGGACCTTGCGCGGCCGCTTGTGCGGGGCGAGCTGGCCGGCGACGTGGTCGGACAGCTCCGCCGCCGACGGCGGTCGTGCGGGATCCGTGGGCACCACCCACGCCACGATCCGCTCGCCCAGATCCTCGTCCGGCTCGCCGGTCACCGCGGCCTCGCGTACCCCGGGGTGCTCCAGCAGCGCGTTCTCGATCTCGCCGGCGCCGATCTTGTAGCCGCCGCTCTTGATCAGGTCCGTCGCCTTGCGTCCCACGATCCGTACATAGCCGTCCGCGTCCCGGACCGCCATGTCGCCCGTACGGAACCAGTCTCCGTCGAACGCCGCCTCCGTCGCGTCCGGCCGGTTCAGGTACTCCGTGAAGAGATTCGTCCCCCGCACCTGGATCTCGCCGACCGTCTCGCCGTCGTACCCCGCGATCTCGGTCCCGTCCTCCTCGACCAGCCGCAGCTCGACGCCCGGCAGCGGCAGACCCACCGACCCGGCCCGGGGCTCCCCGTCCACGCGCACGCTCGTAATCATGAGCGTCTCGGTCATTCCGTACCGTTCGACGACCCGCCGGCCCGTCGCCGCGAAGATCCGCTCATGGTCGTGGACCGGCAGCGCCGCCGAGCCCGACACCAGCAGCCGTGCCCCGGCGAGTGCCTTCGCCAACTCCGGGTCGCCCTCCGCCGCTTCGGCCAGCCGGTGGTACATCGTCGGCACCCCGAACAGCATCGTCCCGCCCGTCCCGAGCTCCCGGGCCACGCCGTCCGCCGAGAACTTCCCCAGGTGCCGTACGGAACCGCCCCGCCGCAGCGGCCCGAGGATCCCCAGGATCAGCCCGTGCACATGGAACAGCGGCAGTGCATGGACGAGGACGTCGTCCCCGCTCCACGCCCACGCGTCCTCCAGCGCGTCCAGCGTCGCCGCGATCGCCCGCCGCGGCAGCACCGCACCCTTCGGCGGGCCGGTCGTCCCCGACGTGTAGACGACCAGCGCGGGCGCGCCCGGATCCGGCTCCGGCGGCAGCGCGCCCCCGGCCCCCGAGCGGTCGGACACCGGGATGTCCACGCGCTCCAACCCGTGCAGTGCAGATGGCAGTTCCTCACCCGGAGCGGCGAGTACCAGCGCCGGCCCGCTGTCGCCGACGATATGAGCCAGCTCCCGCTCGCCGGTCCTCGGGTTGAGCGGCACCGCGGGCACCCCCGCGAGCAGCGCGGCGACCACCCCGACGGCGGTCTCCAGCGACGGGGTGGCCCACACCGCGACCCGCCCCGCTCCCACGAGCCGGCCTGCCAGCGACCCGGCCGCCGCGGCGAGTTCGCCGTACGTCAGCGCACGGTCCCCGAAACGCAGTGCGGGCCGGCCGGAACCCTCGACATCCGCGGCCAGGGCCGGGAAGAGAGCACTCACTCGTCGTCCTCCTCAAGTCACGTGTGCACAGGGCTGTTCATCCTCGCCCACCGCCGCCACCATTCTCCCCACTACTTGCTACTCGCGCGTAACAGACGCTGAGGGGGGACGAGACCCTCTCCGGCCGCTTCGCCTGCGGGTGTCCCCGCGGAGTCGGCCACGAGTGCGGGTGTCCCTGCGGAGCCAGGGTCTGTCCGGGCCTGATACGGGCCTGGTCCGGGCCTATGTCCTGGCGGCCGACGCCCGCGCCCGCTCCGTCTCGTCGCCGCCCGGGCGGATGTTCCGCATCCGCCCGTACGCGTACACACAGCCCGCCAGCGCCAGATCCGACAGCAGCATGTAGCCGATCGAGTAGGAGCCCTTCGCGCTGTAGACCGCGCCCATCACCAGCGGCGGTACGAAGCCGCCGAGCCCGCCCGCCGCGCCGACGATGCCGGTCACACTGCCCACCTGCGGCTGCGGTGTCACCTGCGCGACGAGCGCGAAGACGCTGCCGCTCGCGGTGCCGAGCCCCGCGGCCATGCACAGCAGCGCGACCGTGCCGCCCGGCGCGATCGGCGGATCGAAGGACTGGACGATCGCCCACAGCGCCACGAAGCCCAGCGCGGCGGCGGTCACCAACGCCGGATGGACATGGTCGGAGATCCAGCCGCCGAAGGGCCGGAAGACGACGGCGATCAGCGCGAACCCGGCGGCCTTCGTGCCCGCGTCGGTCGGTGACAGCTCGTACCAGGTCTTCAGATACGTCGGCAGGTAGACGCCGAACGCCACGATCCCGCCGAAGCCGATCGCGTACAGCGCCGACAGTTCCCAGGTCACCCGCAGCCGCCCGGCCTGTTCGAGCCGCGACGCCAGGGAGGCCGTCGGCACCGGCCGGTCGGGCCGGTCGCGGAGCAGGGCGGCGGCGATCAGCGCGTACACGGCGAGCGCGGTCGCGACGACGTAGAAGGGGAGGTCCTCGCCGGCCTTGGCGACGCGGGGCGTGAAGAACCCGGACAGTGCCACCCCGCCCATGCCCATGCCGAACACGCCGATCGCGAAGCCCCGGTGGACCGGCGGGAACCACGAGTTGACCAGCGGGACGCCGATCGCGAACGTCGTACCGCCGAGGCCCAGCAGAAAGCCCACCACGAGCATCGCGCCGTACGAGGCCTTCGCCGGGATCAGCAGCAGCACGGGCACGATCGTCAGCGCCGACACCAGCGGGAACATCAGCCTGGCGCCGTACCGGTCGGTGAGCGCCCGCGGGGATCCGGCCCAGCGAGCCCACGAGAACCGGCACGGCCACGAGCAGCGACTGTTCGAACGAGGTCAGTCCGAGCCGGTCCTTGTAGATGCCGCTGAGCGGCGCGATCAGGTTCCACGCCCAGAAGGTGAGCGCGAAGCCGATCGTGGCCACGACGAGGTTGCGGTAGGCGGTGGCGGAGGCCCTGTCTGCGGTGTCCACGAGGTCAGTCAAGATCGAGGCGGGCGGGCAGGCGCGCGGTGCTGGGCCGTACGGCTCACGGCATACGGTGCCTACGGCTCATAGTTCATACGGCTCATACGGCTCATACGGTTCACGGCAGCGGGAGAGCGATCTTCACCGCGTACACGGCCACCAGGCCGAACCCCAGGCGGAAAGTCCAGGCTCGCGCGCTCGCACCGATCCGGGCGCCCGTGAACCCGCTCGCCGCGACGAGCAGCTGCTGCCAGAAGAGCGAGGCGGCGAACACCCCGGCCACGAACACCGCGCCGGCCGCGCCGCCGCGGAGCGCGGCACCCTGCGCGGTGGTCAGCGCCGCGAAGTACAGCGCGGTGGTGGGGTTGACGAGGGTCAGCGCGGCGAACCTCGTGAATGTCCGCACGGTGCCGCCGGCCCGGTCGGCCCCGGCCGCCACGGGGTCGTCGGTCACGCGGCGCGACGCCCACAGCCCTCGTACCGCGATCACCATCAGGACGGCCGCCGACACGAGGCGAACCCACGCCTCGACGCCCGAGAGGGCCGACGCGACCAGCGGGCCGAGGGCCGTCGCCACGGCCGCGTAGGCCATGTCGACGACCGCCACGGCGGCGGCCGCCGCGACCGCGTGCCTGCGGTCGCGCATCCCCTCCTGGATCAGCAGGACGCCCATCGCCCCCAGGGGCACCGCCACACCCAGTCCGGCGGCCGCACCCGCGACCGCCGTCGTCCACATTCCGCTCACCCGCCACACTCTCGACCGCACGCGTTCGAAGCGCGACCGAATTTCTCCCGGGAAGGCGGGCGGCGCCCGCCGGCCCACACGTGAACAGGTCGGTGATCCGGCCCGCTCGGGGCCGCCCCCGGGCGGCGTCCTCAGGCGGCGTCCTCAGGCGGTGAGCGGATCGAGGATCATCCCCCGAATATGGCCCTCCATCATCTCCCCGAGCCCGAGCACCGCGCAGATGTCGGGCCGCTCCGCGATGTGCACGGGCATACCGGTCGCGTCGCGCAGCATCTGGTCGAGACCGGGCAGCAGCGCGCTGCCGCCGACCATCATGATCCCGCGGTCGGCGAGGTCGGCGACCAGGTCGGGCGGGCATTCGCGCAGGACCTGCCCGATGCCGTCGAGCACGGCGGTCAGCGGGGTGTGGATGGCGTCGCGCACGGCGGCGGTGTCGACCCGTACCGAACGGGCGAGGCCCGTGGCCACGTCACGGCCGTGGATCTCGGTGGAGGCCGGCCCCTGGAGGGTGAGGCCGTTCCCGCTGAGGGCCAGCTGCAGGGGGCGTACGGACTGGCTGGGCAGCATCAGTGCGTGCTGGTGGCGGAGGTGCTGGATCACGGCGTGGTCGACGGCCTCACCGCCGACGGGGAGCCGCACGGCCGTGACGATCGAGCCCAGGGAGAGGACCGCGACCTGGGTGGTGGCCGCCCCGCACACCATGACCATGGTGGCGGTCGGCTGCTCCACCGGGAGCCCGCAGCCGACCGCGGCCGCGATCAGCGTGTCGACCAGCTCGACGCGGCGGGCGCCGAGGCCGACGAGCGTCTCCACCGTGGCGCGCTGCGCGAGCGGATCGGCGTCGTGCGGAGCGCAGGCCGCGGCGCGCAGCCGGGGCCTGCGGCGCAGGTGGCGGCGGAGCTTCTCGCCGAGCAGATGGCGCAGCATGCGCTGGGCCATGTCGATGTCGATCACGCTGCCGCCGGAGACGGGGCGCATGACCCGGATGTAGTCGGGCGTACGGCCGGTCATCTTCTCGGCGAAGTCGCCCACGGCGATGAGCGCGCCGTTACGGGTGTTGACGGCGGCCACGCTCGGCTGATCGACGACGAGCCCGGCGCCCTTCACGAAGACCCGGGTCCTCGCGGCGCCGAGATCGACGGCGACATGGCAACGACGCAGCTGCTCAAGACTGACGGTCACGACAGATCCTCCCGAGAGCGGTTCCTGTTCGCATCGTCCGATCGCCGGGCGCGCGGCGCGCGCTGAGCTGAGCCGGTCGGGGGTGGGCCGGGGGGAGATACCTGACGTCACATCAGCTGGTGCGGCAGCCGCCGGCCGCGCGCCGTCACATCAGCCGTTGCAGCAGTCCCCAGCTGAACTCCGCCACGCAGGGCCGTCCGCCGGGCAGGGTGAACGCGAGTCGCCACCGCGTCGGGGCCGTGCCCTCCATCGGGCGTACCGGGGCGAACGCCCTCGCCACCTCGTCGACCGTGCAGGACCAGGGGCGCAGATCCTCTTCCGTGCGCAGCACCGGGCCCGCCGCTCCCGGTGCCCGTACCAGCCACTCGTTCCACACCGCCCCGCCGGGCGCCGCCAGTACCTCGAACCGCAGGTCGGGCCAGAGCGGTACCGGCCACAGCAGCGCGTCGCACTCCAGGTCGCCGATCCGGCGGCGGGACGTCGACTCGGGGGTGCCGAGCACGGAGCGGTACCGGGCGAGCGGGCCGCGGCCACGCGGCGAGCGGGCCATCGCCTGCCAGCGGCGGTTCGCCTCTCTCATGTCGGCGATCGACGCACCCAGTTCATGGCGGGCGTCCTCGACGAGCCCCGGCTGATGGTCGGCCATCCGGCGCAGCAGGACGAGCTGGAAGTCGCGCGGCCCGAAGGAGTTCATGCCCCCATCGTGCCCGTATCACCTGGTCCGGGAGGGCTCCATGGCCAGCCGACGTGCCGGGCACGTGATGTTTCCACACAGGATCCTCACAGTCCCGGCTACCTCTGTTGTCCCATCGCTGCATACGCTGCGGGCGCCATGGATTACTGCTACCAGTGCCGTCGACACCTCAACGGGGCTTTGGCGTGCGCCGGGTGCGGTACTCCCGCGGAGGAGCTACGGCACCACAGCCCCGTATCGACGGGCGACGACGTCGTCATCGAGCTGGGCGGTGCGCACGGTGAGGACCGGCCGCCCGCCGGACACCGTCGTGCCCCCGCATCCGGTCGCCGTGACCGCAGGGCCGGCGCCCGCCGAGCGCGCCGGAGGCGTGGGCGGAAGGTGCTGCTCGGGACCGTCGGGCTGGCACTGGCGGCGGGGGCGCTGAGCCTGGCGGAGCTGGCGAGGGAGTCGTCCGGCGACGACGGCACGGCCGTCGAGGTCCGCGAGGAGGAGTCCATCGCGGTCGACGACATACCCGAGCCGACCGGCAGCGCCGAGCCGCCGCCCGGTCCGAGCGCGGTGAGCGAGGCGCCCACGACGTCGTCGGGGGAGCCGGCCAGGCCGAGCACGCCAGTGGTCCGGGGGAGCGCGCGGCGCGGTGTCGCCGCGTCGTCCTCGCAGGCCGAGCCGTCCGTGTCGTCGTCCGCCGCGCCCGAGCCGAGCAGCGACGTTTCCCCGTCGGGTACGGCCGGCCCGTCGCAGCCGGCGTCGTCGACGCCGCCCGGGCAGCCCGGGCCGCCGCCGCAGCCCGCGCCCACGCCGAGCCCGACCGAGACGTGCACCTGGTTCCTCTTCTGGTGCACGTAGGCCCATGCGGAGCCCCCGGCGGGCATGCTTGACGCCCGTCCGGTGTCCGAGGGCAGTCGTTCGAGCCCGCCGGTCGGTGCGGGGCACGCTTGACGCCCGTCCGGTGTCCGAGGGCAGTCGTTCGGGCCCGCCGGCCGGTGCGGGGCACGCTTCACGCCCGTCCGGCGTGTGCGTGTGAGGGCGGACGGGCCCTACGCCGTCGGCTCACCCAGCATTCGCTTGAGCAGGTCCCGCAGTACCGTCCGCTCCTGCGCCGACAGCTCGGCGAGCGGCTCGCGCGCGAAGCCCAGGGATTCGCGCAGCTGCTGCGCGGTCGTGCGGCCCGCTTCCGTCGCGGCGGCGATCTTCACGCGGCGGTCGGCCGGATCGGCCCGGCGCTCGACCAGCCCGCGCGCCTCCAGCCGGTCGATGATCCCCGTCACGTTCGACGGCTCGCACTTCAGCTTCTGCGCGATGCGGCGCATGGCCGTGGGCTCCACGGAGAGCAGCCCCAGCACCCGGGCCTGCGCCCCGGTGAGGGCGTGCCGGCTCGCGGCCTCCTCGTACTCGTCGTGGTAGCGGGCCACGACGGAGCCGATGAGTTCGACGACCTCGAGGGTCAGCGGGTCTGTTCGAGTGATGGCCATACCTGTCAGCATACCCAGATACTTGACAACATGAAATATTCAGGAGCATGGTTGTTTCAGTACATGAAGCTTTTCTAGGAGGCACCGCAGCCATGTCCGCTCTTCCCGCGTCCGGCCGTGAATGGCACCTCGTCGCCCGTCCGCAGGGCTGGCCCAAGCCCGAGGACTTCGCCCTGCGCGAGGCCCCGGTGGCCGAGCCCGGCGAGGGCCGGATCCTCGTCCGTAACCTGCACTTCTCGGTCGACCCGTACATGCGCGGCCGGATGAACGACGTGAAGTCGTACGTTCCCCCGTTCCAGCTCGACCGGCCCATGGACGGCGGCGCGGTCGGCGAGGTCATCGCGTCGAACGCGGAGGGGTTCACGGTCGGCGACCACGTCCTGCACTTCCTCGGCTGGCGTGAGTACGCGGACGTGGACGCCAAGCAGGCCGTCAAGCTCGACGCCTCCGCCGCCCCGCTCTCGGCCTTCCTGGGCGTTCTCGGCATGCCCGGGCTCACCGCCTATGCCGGACTCTTCGACGTCGCCTCCTTCAAGGAGGGCGACGCGGTCTTCGTCTCCGGCGCCGCCGGTGCGGTCGGCAACCTGGTCGGCCAGATGGCGAAGCTGAAGGGCGCGTCCCGGGTCATCGGCTCGGCCGGCTCCGACGAGAAGGTCAAGCTCCTCGTCGAGGAGTACGGCTTCGACGCCGCGTTCAACTACAAGAACGGCAACGTGGCCGAGCAGCTCCAGGCGGCCGCCCCCGACGGCATCGACGTCTACTTCGACAATGTCGGCGGGGATCACCTGGAAGCCGCGATCTCCTCGCTCCACGTGCACGGCCGCATCACCGTCTGCGGAATGATCGCCCAGTACAACGCGACCGAGCCCACCCCCGCCCCGCGCAACCTCGCCCTGGTCATCGGCAAGCGGCTGCGCATCCAGGGCATGCTCGTGCGCGACCACGAGGCGCTCCAGCCGCAGTTCGTGCGGGAGGTCTCGGGCTGGCTGCGCTCCGGCGAGCTGAAGTACCAGGAGACCGTCGTCGAGGGCATCGAGAACGGTGCCGAGGCGTTCCTGGGCCTCATGCGTGGCGAGAACACCGGCAAGATGATCGTTTCTCTCGACCGGTAGTCTCGACCCACACCGCCGCGATCGTGGGCGCGAGTCGCGGCGCACAGAGAAGGAAACCTGCATGTCCATCCAGCAGTCCGACGTCCTGTACACCGCCGTCGCCACCGCGGAGAACGGCCGTGACGGTCGCGTCGCCACCGACGACGGCAAGCTCGACGTCGTCGTCAATCCGCCCAAGGAGATGGGCGGTTCCGGCGCCGGGACGAACCCGGAGCAGCTCTTCGCCGCCGGTTACAGCGCCTGCTTCCAGGGCGCGCTCGGTGTGGTCGCCCGCCAGGAGAAGGCCGACATCTCCGGTTCGACGGTCACCGCCGAGGTCGGCATCGGCAAGAACGACGAGGGCTTCGGCCTCATCGTCAAGATCTCCGCGAGCATCCCGAACGTGGACGCCGCCACGGCCAGGGACCTGCTCGAGAAGGCCCACCAGGTGTGCCCGTACTCCAAGGCCACCCGCGGCAACATCACGGTCGAGCTCGCCGGCTGAGCTGATCGCGTATCGTTGAACGTGAGGGCCGTACCCCGACCGACCGGGGTGCGGCCCTCCCGTCTCACCGGTCTCAGCCCAGCAGGGCTCGCCCGACCTGGGCGAACACACCCTTCGGGTGGTCGCGGAACAGCGGTTCCGTGCCGAACAGCACCACCCGGGCGCCCTTCGCCGACCTGCCGCTGACGATCGACGCCTTGCCCGCGGAGTCCTTCGGGCCGCCCTTGCCGTCCGCTCCGGCCCGCCAGTGGCCCGATACCAGCGGGTTGCCGGCGCCGTAGGACTGGTCGGCCCGCACGCCACGGCCCAGGTCCGTGAACCACAGCGGCGAGTAGACGAACGTATGCGCCGGGGCGCCGCCGGTCAGCGAGCCGCCCGCGTTCGTGACCCGTACGACGCCGTTGGCATCACCGTTTCCCGCGACCGCCTTCACCGCGAGCAGACCGGCCTGCGCGTTGAACGCCGCGCCGTCCGGACCGAGCCCGACGACCCCCACCCCGCTCGCGCGGAACGCGTCACGCGCCGCCGGTGTCAGCTTCCCGTACTCCAGACCCGCCGATACGTACAGGACATCGGCCTTCGACCAGTCGAAGCCCGCGTTGAGGGCGCCCGTCGACACCGGCACCACGTCGAAGCCCATCTCGCGCAGCGCGAACAGCTCACCGGCGCTGACCGCCGCCGCGACCCTGGTCCGCTTCAGCGGCGCCGTGCCGCGCTGCGCGGTGGCCCGGAAGGCCACGCCGTACCGGTCCGCCAGCACCGCCGCCCTGCCGCGCGCCGAGCCCGGGACGATCGCCGAGCCGTCGGCCGTGCGGCGCACCGCCACGCCCTGCGCCAGCAGGGAGTTCAGCGCGGCGAGCTCCTTCGGGTCGCCCAGGCGCAGCAACAGATCGCCATGGCGCGCCACATGACCGGTCGGCGCGGCGGTGTGCACCGGACGGCTGTCGACCTTCAGCTCACCCCGGACGGCCTTGTGCACGGTGGCGCCCCACAGCAGTCCGAGGCTCCAGCCCGAGATGTCGTACATGGTCGACACGTCGGCGCTGATGTCCCTGCCCTCGGCGAGGATCACGTTCGCGATACCGCGCTTGGGCTGGTGCATGTCGACGACGTACGAACCGGCCGGATACGTACGGCCCGCCAGCCAGAAGCCCTTGCGCGCCCGCTCCACCCGTACGTCGTTGGCGATCAGGTGGTCGACCAGCCGGGCAGCCGCGGTCGCGCTCCTCTGTCCCCTGCCCGCCGGGATGACGTACGCCCGCGGGAAAGTGGTCGTGTAGACGTCCTCGGGGCCGATTCCGGGCACGCCCGGCACGGTCTCCTCGGACACCGGCCGCTGTGCCTCGCCCGCCGCTCCCCGCCGGAACGTCTCGATCTGATCGGCGAGCACGGACGTGCGGTGCGTGTGCGTGTAGTCGAGCGCCGCGCGCATCGCCGCGCCCGCGACGGCCGTGTTGATCGCGGCCCGGCGGCGCAGTTCGGCGACGGGGAGGGAGTCGTAGTCCTCGTTGTTCACCGCCATCGGGAACTCGATGGTGTGCGCGGCGACCGCGCCCTGGAAGGGCATGTACTGCGGGGTGAAGACCGGCGGCCAGTCGTCCCAGCCCTCCTTCTGGTCGCGGAAAGGGATGACGGCGGGCTCGACACCGTCCTTCTGCGGGGTGTAGCCGAGGCCGTTGACCGCCTTCTCCATGCCCAGCGCGTTCGCGTAGGCGTTCTTCAGGAAGAGGTCGTACTCGTAGTTCTCGCCGTGCGGCGGGGTCGTCGGCTCGATGAGGGTGCCGTTGACGTACCCGTGCAGGTCGAGCATCACGGCGGGCTGCTTGTCGATGGCGATCTGCCGCATCGCGCGGGTCTCGGGCTGCGAGGCGGTGATGAAGTCCCGGTTGAGGTCGAAGCCGTTGGCGTTGGTGCGGGTGCCGGCGATACGGCCGTCCGGGTTGGCGGTCACATTGAGGTGGATCCTGTTCCTGGCGAGCAGGTCCGCGGTCTTCGCGTCCTTCGCCTTCGCCAGTTCCTCGATGAGCTTCAGGGCGGCGTCCGTCCCCTCCCACTCGTCGCCGTGGATGTTGTTGTTGATGAAGACCGGGGTCTTGTACGCGGCCTTGATGTGCCGGTCCCCGGCCGCCGCGGCCGGCCGGTTCTCGATGAGCTCGCGCATCCGTTCCTGGTCGCGGGCCTGCTTGGCGGTCTCCGGCGCGGTGACGGTCACCAGATACAGCTCGTGCCCGCCCGCCGAGCGCCCGGCGATCTCGACACTGACCCGGTTGCCCAGCTTCTGCAGGGCGTTCAGACGGGGCGCCAGCGCGTGGTACGGGGCCAGGCCCAGCTTTATCGACTTGTCGGCCGGGTTGACCGGCGGAGGTGTGAGCACGGTCCGCCGTGGATAGCCGCCCTCCTTGCGCAGCGCCGGCGTCGCACTCTCCAGCGCCCGCAGCGCGGCGCCCCCCACCGGCGTGGCGTCCCGCCCGGTGTCCCGGCCCGCACCCTCGCGTAACGGGTGCGGGTGCGGGTGCGGGTGCGGCTGCGGTCCGTCCGGGCCGGGTGCGGCGGACGCGGGAAGCGGGGCGAGGAGCAGCGCGCCGGCGACGGCCGCACAGGCGGTGCTGATCAGAACAGGTCTGCGGATCGCCATGCCTACACAACCTCCAGAGGTGATCAATACGCAGGGTCTATCGTGTCGTGACCCGGACAACAAGAGGGCGCCTCGGGACCGCCGGTTAAGGTGGGCGCATGCGTGATCTAGGGGTTGGCTTCGGCTATCTGTTGAAGGGTCAGCGATGGGTCGGCCGGCACGGCCGGTGGTTCGGTTTCGGGCTGCTGCCCGGACTGATCACCCTCGTGCTGTACGCCGGCACCCTCATCGGGCTCGGATACGGCGCGGACGACCTGGTGGGCTGGTCGACGCCGTTCGCCGACGACTGGTCGTCTCCGTGGCAGGGGCTGTTCCGGGGCTTCCTCACCGCGCTGGTCTTCGTCTTCGGACTCTTCCTCGCCGTGATCACCTTCACCGCGGTGACGCTGCTGGTCGGCCAGCCCTTCTACGAGTCGCTGTCCGAGCAGGTCGACCGGAGCGAGGGCGGGGACGTCCCGGAGTCCGGGCTGCCGCTCTGGCGCGAGCTGTGGATCTCCGCGCGGGACAGCCTGCGCGTGGTGCTGCGGGTCGCGCTGTACGGCATCGTCCTCTTCGCGCTCGGCTTCATCCCGGTCGTCGGACAGACGGTCGTCCCGGCCATCGGCCTCTGCGTCTCCGGGTTCTTCCTCGCCGAGGAGCTCACCGCGGTGGCGCTGCAGCGGCGCAGCGTGGAGCTGAAGGAGCGGCTCGCGCTGCTGCGCGGCCGCCGGCTGCTCACGCTCGGCTTCGGCGTTCCGCTCGCCCTCGCCTTCCTCGTCCCGTTCGTCGCGGTCTTCCTGATGCCGGGCGCGGTGGCGGGCGCGACGCTGCTGGTACGGGATCTGACGACGCCCCAGGGCGAGCCGGAGCCGGCCGCGCCGACGAGCGGCGCGCTCTCCTTCGACAAGCCGGCCGGCAGGCCCGCGTCCTGGTAGCCGTCAGGGAGCCGTGTTCACCGCCGTCGTCACGATCGCCCGGACCTGAGCGATGATGTCCAGCCGGTTCCGGACGAACTCCGGGTCGGTGACCGCGCCCGTGGCCGGGTCCGTGTTGCCCGCACCGAACTGGAGCACCGGCGTGTGGACATGGCCGCCCGGCAGCGTGTCATGCAGCCCGAGGCGGTCGCGCAGCAGGGTCGCGCGATAGGCGATCTCGTTGGACAGGTAGTTGCCGCCCCCTCCGGAGCGGGCCGTGGAGCCGGGAGTCGGTCCTTCCGGGCGGACCACCGCGTCGGTGGCGCCCGCCGGTATCTCGGTGACCGACGTGTTGTCGTACACCGGGAAGCGGCCCGTCTGCGCGGCGGTGATCGCCGCGTACGGGAGCGTCGTCGACGTCCACTGCGGCTGCGAGGCGGGGTCGGCGACCGGCACGGTCTCGGTGCGCGACACGTTCTCGTTGTCCGGGAACCCGCCGCGCCAGGCGCCGTTGGTGCGCTCGATGTCGAACCTGCCCACCCGGCCCTGGCTCACGGTCGTGAAGAGGTCCGCCTCGGGCAGCCGGTGGCGCAGGGTCCGCTCGACCGTCCCGGCGGCGAAGTCGGTCCAGCGGACGGGGAAGACCGCCGTCTCGATCCGGGCCAGGCCGCCGTCCGCCGTACGGATCCAGGTGCCGTCCAGCGCGAGTGCCGTCGCCCCGCTCGGATTGCTGATCCGGATGTCACGGTCCAGCGTGAAGGGGTCGAAGCCGGTCACCACGATCCGCTTGAAACCCTTGCCGTCGATGCCCTTGCCGCGGGGGAAGTTCATCGTGTCCTGGCCGCGCGAGGTCCGCTCCAGCCGGTCGAGCAGCCGGGCGCGTTCGGCGTCGGACAGCCCGAACCCGGGCTGCCACTGCCGCAGTTCACGGGTCATACCGAGCCGGGACCAGTACAGCGGCCGGTCGTCGTCCCGGCTCAGGTCGCCGCGTACGGGACCCCTTCCCTGCGCCCGGTCCACGGCCCGCCGCCACAGCCGCGAGCCGTGCGCGTCGACGGCGCGCACGGCCTCCGCGTAGGAGCCCGCCGCCCCCAGCGCCCGCGCGAACTCCGGTGCCACCGTGCCGAATCCGCTGCGCCGCAGGATCTCCTGCGGTACGGCCCGGTCCAGCCGCTGTTCCTCCACGGTGGCGACACCCGGCACGTCCGCTGCGCCCGCCGGCGCCGTACCGAGCATCGTGCAGGCCACCGCCGAGACGACCAGCACTCCCAGTGTCCGCCGCACGCTGTATCCCTTCCCCAGACGAATCCGAAGTCGCCAGTATCGGGAAGGAGTTGCGCTGTGACCAGAGGGACCAGGCCCTGTCCGGGCGATCTTGTCGGGCCCGCGACGCTCCCCCAGAGCTTCGCCTGGGAGGTACCCCCAGCTACGGCACCTCGCTGCGTTGTCGGAGTCACCCAAGTACGCCCAGTACGAGGGCGATCTCCCCCAGAGCCGCGCCTGGGAGGTGCCCCCACCGCCTTGCGATGCGTCCCCTCGGCCCCAGGGGGCCGGGGGAGACCCCATGTATCTGACGCCGCGGCCTGGTCCTCGAAGATCGCCCGGACAGGGCCTAGCGTTGCTCCAGCAGTGTCAGGAAGTCCCGGAACGCCGCCGGAACACCACCTGGGAGTACGAATCCCTGGAGGCGACCCCCACCACCGCCAGGATCCGCGTCCGCAACAGCGGCTCACGTCCCGGCCGCGAGACCGTCCGGATCCACCTCGCCCCCGTGGCGGACGGCGAGGAACGTCCGCTCCGCCGGCCGGCCCGCTTCGCGACGGTCGGAGCCGCACCCGGCGAAACCGCGGACGTGGAGATCGCGCTGCCACGGCGCGCCTTCGAGATCTGGGACGAGGAGAGCGGATCCTGGAGGTTCGTCCCCGGTTCGTACGAGGTGCAGGCGTCGCACTCCCTCGACGACCGCCGCCTGGCCGCCACCCTGGAGGTCTGACGGACCCGATACGGCCCCGGGGTGGCACCTGACAGCCACCCCGGGGCTCACGCACTCCCGCAGCCACTCCCGCGTGGCCGGCCCGTCCTACGCGGGCGCCTTGGCGGCGGTGATGTTGCGATACGCGACTTCCGCCATCTCCCTCTGGCCGTTCTTGTTCGGATGGAACCAGTCCCAGTGGCTCAACTGCTCGCCGGAGAACGGGGTGTCGAAGACTTCCCCGCCGTCGTACCGGCAGCGCAGATCCTTCGCACAGACGCTCTTCAGCGCCTGGTTGTACGCCACGACCCGGTCGTGCACCAGGGACCGCCGCTCCTGCGCCTCCTTGCTCAGATCATCCGCGTCCCCCAGCATCGAGGTGCAGAGCCCGAGCTTCCAGAGCTGCTTGCCCAGCGCATTGCCGCGCCCGGTCGACCACAGCTGCTTCAGGTCCGGCACGCTCGACACATACACCTGGGCCTTGGGCGCGGTGCGCCGCAGTGAACGCATCGCCGCCGCAAACGACTCCGTGAAGTCCGCCACCGGCGTCATCTCGTCGGGCGAGTCGCTGCAGGCGTCATTGGCGCCCACCAGCACCGTCACCAGCTCGGGCCGGTGGGCTGCCGCGTCCGTCATCTGGCCGGGCAGTTCGGCCACCCGCGCCCCGGTCCGCGCGTGGTTCCAGGCGCGCTTCGAGGCCGCCGTCGTACCGAGCAGCCGCAGCGCGAGACTCCGTACCTCCGTGTCGGTGCCGGTCACCCAGGACGCCTCGGGGCAGTCGGAGAATGCGTTGCAGGCGTTGAAGGCCCGGGTCATGGAATCGCCGACGGCGGCGACGGACGAGGGGCTGCGGTCCCAGACCGGTGTCGTGGAGGGAGAGGGGCGGGGCCGATTCGGCGGGGCCGCCGCGGCGGCGCCGCTCTGTGCGGTGAGCGAGGGCGATTCGCATCCGCTCAGCCCCGCAAGTACGACTAAGACCGCCGCCGTCAATGCGGCGACGGCGGCTGGCGGTCGAAGGCCTGTTCGCCCGCCCCGCCGGATTTCACGCATCCTGCCCTCCCATTAGGCGTCCTGGCGGGTGAAACCTTGGTGCGTACGGCCCCCCAGCAGGGCGGTACGACACACCTCGGTCGCCGACGCACGGTAGCTTTTCCCCCGTCGAACCAGAGGCACCTTGCCGACCGGCTCCGGTAAATTACATCACGTCAGATGCTGTCCGTTTTTCGGGTGTTTGCGAAGTTTCACTCCCGATGCTGTTTACTGAGGCCGCTGGGAAGGCGAACCTCGTCCCACACTGGAGGTCCCGGTGACGACACGTGGAGTTCTGTACGTGCACTCCGCACCGCGCGCGCTGTGTCCGCACGTCGAATGGGCGGTCGCGGGTGTGCTCGGCCTGCGGGTCCAGCTCGACTGGATCCGGCAGCCCGCGTCGCCCGGCACATGGAGAGCGGAGTTCTCCTGGAAGGGCGAGCCGGGCACGGCCTCCAAGCTCGCGTCCGCGCTCCGCGGTTGGCAGATGCTCCGCTTCGAGGTCACCGCGGAACCGTGCCCCACGGCGGAGGGCGAGCGCTACAGCGCCACCCCCGAACTCGGCATCTTCCACGCGGTCACCGGCATCCACGGCGACATCCTCATCCCCGAGGACCGTCTTCGCGCCGCCCTCGCCCGCTCGGCGCAGGGCGAGACCGATCTGGAGGCCGAGATCGCCAGACTCCTGGGCAAGCCCTGGGACGACGAGCTGGAGCCCTTCCGCTACGCCGGCGAGGGCGCGCCGGTCCGCTGGCTCCATCAGGTGGTGTAGGACGCCGCCAGGGGCCGGGAGCACCCCGTACCCCCCGACATGACCGAGGGCCCCATCTCCCTTGCGGAGATG